>CAVJZZ010000004.1:0-73962 GCA_963654295.1 Lachnospiraceae bacterium
GGATGGGCACCCCTTTTCATTCCCTTTGGCGAAAGCCATTCATGTACGTTTCATATCAAAATTCAGAATGAAATGCGCCGTTTAACATTAAACTACGGTACAGGAAAGGACAATAAAGAACAATAAAGAACAAAACAAGTCTCTATCTCAGTACCAGCTAAGTGTTACTGCAGTACCAGCTAAGCGAAACTCCAGTACCGGCTAGCCGGTACTGGAGTTTCAGTTAACTGGTACTGAAAACGGTACTGAGCGTGTCTGCGAAAAGAGATTATCATGTATACAGAAAAATATATTTCAGTATAGATAAGGCAGCAAGCACAACAGACCACGTGTGGAGCATTTTATATTTTCCGCTTAGCGCATGTATGAGCACCCATGCTATGAGACCGATAAGAATTCCGTTGGAGATGCTGTAGGTGAACGGTATGAGCACAATACAGATGAAACAGGGAATGGCATTCAGATAATTGTCGAAGTCCACGTCCTTGATGCCAGTCATCATCATCACGCCTACCAGTATCATAGCTGGAGCTGTAGCCTGTGGTGGGATAGAGAGAAACAAGGGGGCAAAGAACAGCGATAGGATGAAACAGATGGCTGTAACCATAGCGGTGAGTCCGCTACGTCCGCCCACGTTCACGCCAGAGGCACTTTCCACGTAGGTCGATACGGTGGAGGTGCCGACAAGAGCACCAAATGTAGTGCCTATGGCATCCGCCATAAAAGCCTTGTTGATATTGTGTATGTGACCGTTTTCATCCACCATCTCTGCTTTGTTGGCCACGCCGATCAATGTGCCGAGCGTATCGAAGATATCCATGAAAAGCAGTGTGAACACACAAATCACCATGTCTATGCTCCACACGTTATGCCACTCCATCTTGCAAAGTATGGGAGTGATGTCGGGTGGTGTGCTTATAAACGACGACACATGGGTAACACCGAGCGGTATGCCAAGCAAGGCTGTGGTGAGAATGCCGATGAGTAGTGCACCCGTAATTTTCCGCACCAGCAGCACGGCACTGAACACTATGCCGAACAAAGCGAGGAGTATCGTGTGGTCGTGCAGGTTGCCAAGGGTGATCAGTGTGGCTTCATTTCCCGTGATGATGCCTGCATTTTGCAGTCCGATAAACGTGATGAACAGTCCGATACCTGGCGAAATGGCACGCTGCAGTTGGATGGGCATAGCCTCGACTATCTTGTTGCGCAGACCGGTGATGGTGAGTATGATGAAAATGAGACCTTCTATCAGCACAGCGGTGAGTGCGAACTGCCATGAATAGCCCATGGTGAGTACGATGTTATAGACGAAAAAGGCGTTGAGTCCCATTGCCGGTGCGAGTGCAAAAGGCAGTTTTGCGTAAATGGCCATCACTGCTGTAGCAACGATAGACGACAGAACAGTAGCTGTAAATATGGCTCCGGCATCCATGCCCGTCTGACTTAACAAGGATGGTTGTACGGCGAGAATATACGCCATGGCAAGAAATGTGGTGATGCCACCCATCATTTCTTTCTTGAGCGACATGGTTTCATGGTTGAAGCCGAAGAGTTTGTTTAGCGTGTCCATAGAATTTGATTTATTATAATGTGGTAAAGTATATGGTGCAAATATATAAAAATATTTGGATATAGGTATAGAATAGCTTAAACTTAGTGATAAAAAAGCGCAAGCGCCACACTTCAGAGTGCGGCGCTTGTGTCGAATGGTATAGCGTCTATGCATTTTATGTTCTTTGCAAGTTGTGCCGTGCTGCTTGCACCTACGAGTACCGAGGTGACTCCCTGCTGGTGTAGTATCCATGCCAACGCCATTTCAGCGAGCGTCTCGCCACGGCTTTCAGCCACAGCATTCATCTTTTGCAGTTGTTCAAGCAGTTCTGGCGTGAGGATATCGGGTTTCAGGAAGTGGGCTTTCTTCATGCGGGAATCCTCAGGAATGCCTTGCAGATAGCGGTCGGTGAGCAGTCCTTGTGCCAAAGGGGAGAAGGAAATGAAGCCTATTCCGTGGGTATGGCAATAGTCGAGTATGCCTTCTTCTTGCGGCGCGCGGTCGAGCAGGTTCAGACGACCCTGATAAATGAGCAACGGCACATCGTGTGCCTTGAGATAAGCGTCTGCCACTTTCAGTGCTTCAAGCGGCCAACGGCTGATGCCCACGTAGAGAGCCTTGCCTTGGCGAACGATGTCGACCAATGCCTGGAGTGTCTCTTCAAGTGGGGTATTGGGGTCATAGCGGTGGCTGTAGAACAAGTCTACATAGTCCAAGTGCATGCGCTTCAGGCTTTGGTCGATGCTTGCCATCAGGTATTTGCGTGATCCCCAGTTGCCGTAGGGTCCTTCCCACATGTCGTAGCCTGCCTTTGATGAGATGAAGAGTTCATCACGGTAGGGGCGAAAACTGTCATCCATCAATCTGCCCATGGTTTCTTCTGCCGATCCGTAGACCGGTCCGTAGTTGTTGGCAAGGTCGAAATGGGTGATTCCGTGGTCGAAAGCGTAGTGCGTAATCTCGCGGCTACGCTCATAAGGATCCACACTTCCGAAGTTGTGCCAGAAGCCCAGGCTAATCTTGGGGAGCAATACGCCCGAACGTCCGCACCGGCGGTACATTTGTTCGCTGCGGTCGTAACGGTCGGCGGATGCCTTGTAGCGTTCTTTCAGTTCCATATATTACTATTCTTTATGGTGGTCCGAATGGATGAGTTGCAGCAGTTTTTCCACAGCTTCTTCCTCGGGAATATTTTTTTCCACACAAACCTTCTTGCGGTAGAGTGATATCTTGTGCGGACCGGCACCCACATATCCATAGTCGGCATCTGCCATTTCGCCCGGTCCGTTGACAATGCAGCCCATGATGCCAATCTTGAGTCCCTTCATGTCGGCGGTGGCAGCCTTGATGCGTGCGATCGTGGAACGCAGGTCGTAGAGTGTTCTGCCGCATCCCGGGCAACTGATATATTCAGTCTTCGATGTGCGCAGACGACCGGCTTGCAGTATGCCGAACGCTGTGTCCTCTATCACTTCCGGAGTGATATCGCCATCGTTCATCAGCCACAATCCGTCTACCAGTCCGTCTATCATCAAGGCGCCCATATCGGCAGCAGCCTCCAATTGGAAGTTGCCTTTGTCGTTTGCACCATGGCGATACATCTGACAGAATACGATGGGGTTGGACAAGCCGCCACACATCATCTCGTGTACGAGTGCACGCTGGTCACCCAATCGGTTTTGGTGCGTAGTCATGCAGACCACCACCACCTCGGGATGATTGCGCAAACAGGCTTGATATTCCTCAACGGAGACACCGAACTGGAGGACAAGAAACTTGGTTTCTGCCTTTGATGCGCTCATGAACGGCATCGCTGTGTATGGATAGATGGGATAGAGCTGTAAATCCGGGTGACTTGCTACAGCTTCTTCGTATGCGTTGAAGTCGATGATGTATTTTTGTGCCTTGTCGGTATGCTCGGGCAAACGACTGCCCACGTAGACGTAATCAGCCTTGTAAGAACAGGTTCCCGGCTTGTAGTTGCTCACCACCACGGGCACATTGCTGCCACCGATGCCACCTACGGCACGGGTGATGCGCCGTTCCGGTCGCAGCCAGTTGAATTTTTCGTAAGCTTCACCCGGTATCATCAAATGGGCAGCATGGGCGGTCACGTAGTCTACCAGGTGGCGTGCCACAGGAATTTCTGCCTCCGGCTCTTCGCTCAGTGACACGCGCACGGTGTCTCCGATACCGTCGGCAAGTAGTGCGCCGATGCCCACGGCACTTTTGATGCGCCCGTCTTCACCTTCTCCGGCTTCAGTCACGCCCAAGTGCAAGGGATAGTTCATGCCCTCTTTTTCCATCTCGCTGACCAACAACCTTACCGAACGCACCATGACTACCGTATTGGAAGCCTTGATGGAAATGACTACATGGTCAAAATTCTCGTGCTTGAAGATACGGAGAAATTCCATGCAGCTTTCCACAATCCCTTCGGGCGTGTCGCCGTAGCGACTCATGATGCGGTCGGAAAGCGATCCGTGGTTCACACCTATGCGCACTGCCGTGTGGTTCTCCTTGCATATCTGGATAAACGGGAGGAGCCGTTCTTCTATCTTCTTGATTTCTCCGGCATACTCTTCGTCGGTGTATTCCAGTTTCTTGAATGTGCGTGCAGGATCCACATAGTTGCCCGGATTGATGCGCACCTTCTCGGCATAGAGGGCAGCTACATCTGCCACGTGCGGATTAAAGTGTACGTCTGCCACAAGCGGGGCGGTGTATCCGTCAGCACGCAGGGCTGCGTTGATGTGCTTTAGGTTTTCCGCCTCGCGCACGCCCTGTGTTGTCAACCGCACCAGTTCGCCCCCCGCATCGATGATGCGCTTGGCTTGTGCCACGCTTCCCTCAGTGTCTGTGGTCTTGGTGGTGGTCATCGACTGTATGCGTACAGGGTTGTCTCCACCCATCCGGATGGCTCCCACCTGCACCTCACTCGACTCCCTCCGCCGATAGTTGAACAGGTCCATGGTCAGTTAGTCTTGAATTCATACTTCACCTCGGCAAGGTCGGCATTTGCCTTCTCTATCTTCTTGCCCAGTCCGGCCTTGTATTCCTCCATCTTGTGTGCTATATCTTCATCTGCGAGCGCCATCATTTCGGCAGCGAGAATGGCTGCATTCATGGCACCGTTCACGCCTACCGTAGCCACGGGGATGCCTGGAGGCATCTGTATGATGCTGAGCATGGCGTCAAGACCATCGAGCATGCCCTTGATAGGAACACCGATAACGGGCAGTGTGGTAGAAGCTGCTATCACGCCTGGAAGTGCTGCAGCCATGCCGGCACCGGCAATGATGACACGGATGCCGCGGTCTTTGGCACCTTTGGCAAACTGTTCCACGGCATCAGGTGTGCGGTGTGCGGAGAGCGCATTCACTTCAAAAGGTATCTGCATGTCGTTGAGAAACTTGCAGGCCTTTTCCATAATGGGCAGATCACTGGTCGAGCCCATGATAATACTTACTAATGGTTTCATGTTTCAGTATGTTTTGAGTTTACATAATCGCGATGGTGTAATAGGCTGTGAGCATGCCCACGCCAAATCCCCCCAACACTTGCGACAACGAATGTTGGCGCAGTATCATGCGGCTCGTTCCGACCATGCCTGCCACGAGCATGACCAGACAGAACCACCAAGTGGGGTTAAAGAGGAAAATTCCCGAGAAAGCAATCAGTGCGCCAGCCACACCGCCGATGGCGGCGGTGTGCGTGGATATCTTCCACCACACATTGACAATGGCGCAGATGACTTGCAGGAACAGCGCAGCCATCAGAATACTCCCCATGAAGTGTGGAATATGGAAGGTCTCCATCATGTAGAGACAGACGAAATAGCATAGGATGGAAATGATATAAGGCACCATGCGTCGTTCTTTCACGCCCAGTTCGATGGGCGACCAGCCTTGGTAGCGGCGGTAGAAATGGATGAGCATGGTGGGCAAGAGTATCGTAAATAGATAGACCATGGACAATACGAACACCTTATATCCCGTAGGCATGAGACTCAGGTAACTGAGAAAGAACAGCACCGCCAGTCCCAAAAGGGGCAGGTAGAAAGGTGTGAACAGCATGCTCATCACCCGTGCTATCAAAATAATCGTCTTGTTGTTCATTCTTTGCGTAATCTTGCGACAGGTATTCCCAGTTGTTCTCTGTATTTGGCAATGGTGCGGCGCGCAATCGGGAAGCCGCGCCTTGCCAGTTCGCTCTTCAGGGTGTCATCGTTCAGAGGCTTGTGCTTATCTTCGTTGTCGATGATTTCCTTGAGTGCAATCTTGATTTTGCGTGTGGAAAGTTCTTCTCCTCCTTCGGTAGTATAGCCTTCGCTGAAGAAGAAGCGCAAGGGAAATGTGCCCCAGCGGGTCTGTGCATATTTCACGTTGCTCACGCGTGAGATGGTAGAAATGTCAAGACCCGTGCGCTCGGAGATGTCTTTCAGGGTCATTGGCTTGAGGTCTGCTTCGTCTCCGTCGAGGAAAAACTTGTGTTGCCAGGCAATGATAGCCTTCATCGTGACGTAGAGTGTGTGGCGGCGCTGCTTCACTGCGTCGATATAACTCTGCGCCCGGTCCACCTTTTGTTTGGCATAGAGCAGTGCTTCCTTGGTTTCGCGGTTCATGCTACTCTTGTTTTCCTTGTAGGCGTTGAGCATGTCTACGAACGAAGGTGACACGTAGAGGTCTGGTATTCTTCCCTTGTTGATGGTGAAGGAAATGTGATTGTCGTCGTCGGTGTCTACGATGAAGTCGGGTGTAATCTGCTGCATGTTGCGCCCGATGGTCTCGCCCATGGCTGCTCCCGGTTTGGGATTGAGTTTGACAATTTCACGCTGCAGGTCGGCAATCTCGTCATCCGTGAGTGCCAGATGCTGTTTTATCTTGTGCCAATGCTTCTTGATGAAGTCGTCGTAACACTCGTCTATCACCCGGTATAGTAGCATATTGAGCTTGCTGCCCTTTTTGCGTTCCACCTGCAGGAGCAGACATTCCTTGAGGTTGCGTCCGCCTATGCCGGCGGGATCGAAGTCCTGCAACACGTCGAGCATGTCCTTGATTTCTTCTTCCGAAGCGTCCACGTTGTGGTAGATTGCCAATTCATCCTCAATGGTGTCAAGGGGCTTGCGTAGCAAACCGTCTTCGTCGAGCGATCCGATGAGGTATTCCAGTATGTAGTGTTGCTTGTCTGTAAGCTCCAATTCGCCTACCTGTTCGTTGAGTTTGTCATAGAAAGAAGTGGAATCACCGTATACCTGTTCTTCGTAGTCGGCGTTCATTCTCGAACTGTTCACGTGTTCGTAGTCGGGCAGTGCGTCGTCTTTGCCTATGGAGTCGAGTGCGTTGTCGAGTGCATCCTTCCTGTCTTCACGTTCAAGACTGTCTCCAAAAGTCTCTTCTCCGTTTTCGTCCGCATGGCTGGTGTCATCGCTGTCGTGTCTGTTGTCGTTCATGGCATCCTGTGGCGATGCGCTTTCCAGAGCCGGATTGTCGTCTATCTCCATGTCCACATTCTGCTCCAGTTCAGCCAAGGGCATCTCCAGCATCTTCACAACCATCATCTGCTGTTGTGATAGCTTTTGGGTTTGCTGCAGCTTTTGGGTCTGCGTCTGGATGAGTTTCTGTGGCATGGCTATTTCACATGAAATATTTTTCGTTGCAAAAGTACATAAAAACGGAATAAGCACAAAATATATCCTTATATAAAATGTGTATTTGTCCGCTGCCAAAGCACACCTCGGCATTGAACATCTGGCAAGTGGTGAGCGTTTCGTCGCTCTCGATAAGGTCGATGATATTGAACGGCATTTGGTTGTCCGCGCCCCAAGGCACATACTGCATCCTGTCGTTGATCCACACTGGTGCCACCTCGTGTTCTTCCTTGAACACTTCGGAAGTCTTGGGCGAGAACGCCGCTGCAGCCCGAGCCCCCGGAATGGCTCGTACGGTGAATGTGTTGTCTGTATAGTTGGGCATAAAATCATGTTTTGGGGGCGAAGGTAGAGGGGATTTGTGGGCGGTGAAAAGACATGTTTCTTGCCGTTTGGGGTGCAGGAATGGCACTGAAACGCAGAACGTTGTGGTTGCTCTTATTGGGCACGGCATTCATAGCCTTGGTGGGACATGGTGAGGCTCGCTTCCACCAGCCGTTCATGCCGTTTCTCATCATCTTGGCTGCTATGCGACTATCTACATGGTGTCGGCACAGTTTATAGTTTTACTTTCACCTGCACTTGCAGGTCGGTCATGGTGTTTCCATCGATTTCGTTGAGCCCACTCGATATTTTCTGGCGGTCGTGATACTTGGTGGTGGAAAGCTTGGCGATGAATAGCAGATGCTTGCCTATGGCATAGCGTGCGTTGACGGCACCATGCAGTCCACGCCCATAGAACATGCCATAGGATAAAGTGTAGAGCAGTCCGGGTTCATACACATAGATACGGCTGGCATAACCATCGGTATGGAAGTAGCCGGCGGTGAGGTTCACTTTCATTTTGTCGGCAAACGCATAGCCCGTGTTGCCGGTTATCATCCACCCGAAGTCTTGTTCTTTGTAGCGTGAGAGCACTGCATCTGTCTGCAAGCGTGCGTTGAAGGTCTTGTTGTCGTAAGCCATCCACAGTCTTCCGCGGTGTGTGGTGTCATAGACGAGCCTTGTTTTCTTCTTGTTGTCTTTTTCTTGCATTTTCATTTGGTAGCGCGCTGAGGCTGAGAAATATCCGTGGTGCCAAGTGAGTTGCGCCAAGTTATCATAGGCGTGTGATGCTGCCGACGCCTGATAACGTTTCCATGGGAAGTAGGCAAGGTCTGTGTAGGCAAGCATCGAAAAGGTTTGAGCGGGTTGCCAGTTTACGCCGAGATAGACACCACTCTCATTCTGCACCCCGCTGCCACTGGCGAAACTGTTGGCGAAAAGTGCTTGATAACGATAGGAATAGAAGCGTTGCAGAAGGATGGTGGTCAGTGTGGGTATGGGTTGGAATGCCGCGGTGTTGATCGTGGCGAGCGATTGGTGGCGGTCGAGTGCCGTTTCTCCCTTGACAGACCAGCGGTGGTGCACATAGCTGTAGTCAATGCTCGTGTTGACAAAACGGTTGCCTTGTGGATAGAAACGGCGGTAGGCTTGTGATGTGTTGGGTTTCAGGTCGCGGTCGAAAGAGGTGTATACGCTGTTCAAACCAAACCTCAGTGCCCCTTGTGTGTAGCCCAGCCGGATGCCCGTCGCCAGTTGCATGGCGTCGTTCTTGCGCAGCAGCTCACTTTTTGTGCGGTGATAGCCGGTCTTGAGAATGGTGGCAATGGTTTGGTCGTTGCTGTTCAGGGTGGCATCGATGGGGCGGTAGGAAACAAATGCCGACAGGTCGAAGTGGCTGTTGAGGGCGATGGTGGCGGCAAAGCCCTGCTGGTAGTTATAGTCGGAGAGCGAAGAATGTACTTTGATACCGTTTGCCGTGCGCCCGATGGAGGACAGGGTGATGAGTTTGCCGAGACTGAAATCATTGTTGATGACCATACCCAAGCCCCATGAAATGCGGTATTTTCCCAAAGCCAATGTCTTGATGCGCCCCAGGTTTTTCACCATCAGATAATATGAATAGTAATCGTAGCCATAGCGGCTGAGGCGGTTGAAAAACGGTTCGCCCGCATCTTGCGAGGCAACACCGCCAATCCTGATATGGTCACCATAGTGGAAATCGTATTTCAGATAGTGTTTGTATTTGTCACCATAATATCCCTGCTTGTCACCTTTGCGTTCATAGAATGGCACTTTCACCATTCCCACAATTTGGTGTTTGCCATATTTGAGGATGTTTTTGAGCGAAGGAAATCCTTTCTTCTGTGCTTCGCCTACGTAGGAGAAACATTCCAACAAACGCCGCCGCCAGTAGTCGAGCGACCTTACGGTCATCAGTTCTGCCATCGATTCGAACCGTCCGTAGAGATAGCGCCGGTAGCACAGCTCTTCTATCTGAATGTCTGAAAGGAAAGGCAACTGCTCCAACTGTTCTTTGGTGGCGGTGTTGAGGTCGAGTGGGGCATCTTCCAGTTGGCACAACACGTCGTAGACCTCTTCTTTGGCAGGCAGATTTTCCTCCTCATCATCGCAGATTTGCTCGTAGAGCGCTTCCCATTCGTGCACAGACTGGGCATGTGTCGCCTTCACGTGGAAGACCAGAAACAAAAAGACAAACAGGTAGTAGCGCATAGGAGGAATATGTTTTTAGATATACCGCATCAGGATATCCCACACGGCAACGATATGGCAGATGCTGCCGGCAAGCACGAAGAAATGGAACACCGTGTGCATGAACCGTCGTTTGTTGACGCTGTAGAAGACGGCTCCCGTGATGTAGCAGACCCCTTCGGCTACAATCCATGAAATGGCTCCAGGTCCTGCGCTGTTGAACAGGGGGTTGAACGCTACCAGCACGCTTAGTCCCATGCCCACGAAACAGAACGTTTCCAGATTGCTGTGTGCCTTGAGTTTGGCGAAGCTCATTGCGGTTCCAGCAATGGCGCATGCCCAGATGAAGATGAAAAGGCTCCATCCCCAGTAGTCTTGCTGGCGCAGGGCAATGAGCGTGATGGGCGAGTAGGAACCGGCGATGTGCCAATAGATGGCGGCGTGGTCCCATTTCCGCAACCGCTCTTTCCACTTGCTCCATGCCGATAGGGCGTGATACACGGTAGAGGCGATGTAGGAACAGAGCATGCCGAAGAGATAGAGGATGACGCCAGCTGTCGCCCATCCGTTCTCGTGGCGACTGCAAAAGACAAGAAAAGCTATGCCCATGGTCACACCGAGCACGATGCCGGCAAAGTGTGACCATGAGTTCCACAGCTCCTCTTTATGGTTGAAAAAGATGTTTTTCATGCCTTTTTGTTTTCGGCAATGGTGAAGTCGAGCTGGCGTTTGTCGAGGTTTGCGCGCGCCACCTTGATGCGGATGGAGTCACCCAACTGGTATTTATGGTGACGGCGGCGACCTGTGAGGCAGAAGTTGCGCTCGTCGAAGTCATAGTAATCGTCGTCGAGGTCGCGCATCGGAATCATTCCTTCACAGTGGTTCTCGTCTATTTCGGCATAGATACCGAACGAGGTGATGCCGCTGATATGGGCGTCAAACTCTTCTCCCAGCTTGTCGCCCATAAACTCAACCATCTTGTATTTGATGGAATCTCGCTCCGCGTTTTGTGCTATCAGCTCCATTTCGCTGGCGTGTTCGCACAGTTCTTCATAGTGTTCCTTGTTGGCTGAGCGTCCGCCTTCCTGGTATTTGGTGAGCAAGCGGTGTACCATGGTGTCTGGATAGCGGCGGATTGGACTGGTGAAATGCGTATAGTATTCGAATGCAAGTCCGTAGTGTCCGATGTTGTGGACGCTGTATTTCGCCTTCATCATCGCACGCAACGCCACCAGTTCGATGAGGTTTTGTTCGCGCTTGCCGGCACATTGGTCCATCAGTTTGTTGAGGGCTCGTGCACTTTCGCCCTTCGTACTTGTCGACTTCATCTTATATCCGAACTTCACGATAAACTGTCTCAGGGTTTCCAACTTCTGCGGATCGGGTGCATCGTGGATACGGTAGGGCAGTGTCTTCGGCTTCTGTCCCTTCTTCACCTTGCCTACACTCTCGGCGACAGTTCTATTGGCGAGCAGCATAAATTCCTCTACCAGCTTGTTGGCATCCTTCGATTTCTTGAAGTAGCAGCGTGTGGGATGCCCCTTTTCGTCGATGTCGAAGTGCAGCTCTTCACGGTCGAACTTCACTGAGCCGTTCTTGAATCTCTTCTCGCGTAGTTTCTTGGCTATCCGGTCGAGGGTAATGAGTTCGTCTGCAAGCTCGCCTTTGTAACCGCCTTTCGGTGCAGGAGGTGCCGGCTGACCGGTGTTGTCGATGACACCGTTGGCTTCGAGCGTCTTCTGTACTTCCTCGTAACAGAAGCGTCGGTTTGACTTGATAACCGTGTGGACGAGCCTCCAGGAACGTATTTCCGCATCTTCGTCCATGTCGAAAATCACGCTGTATGCCAGCTTTTCCTCATCGGGGCGCAGCGAGCAGACGAAGTTGCACAGGTGCTCGGGTAGCATCGGGATGGTGCGGTCTACCAAGTAGATGCTCGTGGCACGCTTTACAGCCTCCTTGTCTATAATCGAACCTTCGGTGACATAGTGCGACACGTCGGCAATGTGTACGCCGATTTCCCACAGTCCGTTGTCGAGACGGCGTATGGAAAGCGCATCGTCGAAGTCCTTGGCGTCGTGTGGATCGATGGTCATGGTGCACACGTCGCGGAAGTCTTCGCGTTCCTTGTAGTCTTGTTCTGTGATTTCTCCCGTGATCTTGTTGGCTTCCTCTTCCACTTTCTGCGGATATTTGTAGGGCAGCCCATACTGTGCGAGGATGGCATTCATCTCCACATCGTTCTCACCAGTCTGCCCGAGCACGTCGACCACTTCACCTACGATGTTCTTCGAATCCTTGGTCGGCCACTGCGTAATCTTGACCAAAACCTTGTCGTTCGTCTTTCCTCCCTTGAGCTTGCCCTTCGGTATGAAGATGTCACTCACATAGAGGTTGCCTTCGGGCACGAGGAACGCTAAGTCCTTGTTCACCTTGAGTTTGCTCACGAACGTATCTTTGGCGTGCGACAGTATCTCTACTACCATCGCTTCCTTGATGTGGTTGCGGCGGCGTGCCATCATGGTGACCTTTACCTTGTCGCCGTTGAGGGCGAACATAGAGTTGCGTTCTGCCACGAAAATGGGGTCGCCTCCGCCTTCGGGGATGAAGGTGTTCTTGCCGTTTGCCTTGCGCACGAAGGTGCCTTCCTGCACTTGGCCTTTCGTATTGAGTTTGTATGAATTGTCAGAAACCTTCACAAGGAAGTCGTCAAAGGCCATGTCGTCCATGATGTCTATGGCGAGCATCTTCAAGGGATGGGTGTTCAAGTTGAGCATTTTGAATATCTGCTTGAAGCTCAACGTCTCGTCGGGTCTCGACTGAAAGAAGTTTTCCAGCTTTGGCGCAAGCTCCTTCTTAGTCATTCTTTTACCGCCTTTTTTTCCTTTTCCCATAGTATTCGGATGTTTAATTTGTTTCTTGCAAATTAACGAAATAAATTCGATACTCGCAAAGGAACGGCTTTGTTTTTTTGATGATAATTCTGCTAAAAGTAAGTTTCCGCCCATTGTGAGGTCTTCTGTATCATCGGTTCACGCACCTTCTTACACCAGACAAAGTGAGAAAACAATCGTGATTTGTTTCTTTTCTCGTCCTTTTGCGCTATCTTTGCACCAAGAAAGTGTAGCTAACTGCATAAATACTAAATAATTATACGTTTATGGCATACAAGAGGATTACCGCCGAAGAAGCGGCTATGATGATACAAGACGGAGACAACATCGGGTTTAGTGGCTTTACGCCCAATGGTGTGCCTAAGGCTGTGGCGCGCAAACTGTCGAAGCGGGCTGTCAGAGAGCACGAGGCGGGTCGTCCCTTCTCGGTGGGTATCATTACGGGCGCCTCGTCGTGTCAGAGTCTGGAAGGCGACTTTGCCAATGCCAACGCTATCAAATTCCGTGCGCCTTTCTCTACCAACGCCGACTTCAGAAAGCACTGCAACCAGCAGGAAATAGACTATGAGGACATGCATCTCGGTCATGTGGCAGAACGTTTGCGCCGTGGCTTCTATGGTGAGATAGACTGGGCGATCATCGAGGTGTCCGACTTGGACGAGGGCGCAAAGAAATGCAAGGCGTATCTCACGTCGGCTGGCGGCATCGTGCCCACCATCGCACGCCTCGCCAAACACGTGATTATCGAATTCAACCATTTTCACAGCACCAACGCTAAATACCTGCACGATGTCTATGAGTGCAAGGAATTTCCCTATCGCCGACCCATTCCGCTACTCTTTGTGGGCGACCGCATCGGCAAGAACCACGTGATGATAGACGCCAAGAAGATTGTTGGCGTGGTGGATTGCTATATTCCTGAAGAGGCGAGAGGCTTTAAGGCGCTCACGCCCGAAACAGAAATGATAGGCAGCCACGTCGTCGATTTCTTCATCAACGACATCAAGAAAGGTCACATCCCACAGTGTATGTTTCCCGTGCAGAGTGGAGTGGGGGTGACAGGCAACGCCGTGATGAAGGCGATAGCCCAGTGCCACAAGTTGCCGCCCCTCCAGGTGTATAGCGAGGTGGTGCAGGATTCGGTCATCGACATGATGCTCGACGGACAGGTAAGTCAAGCCTCGGCAGCCGCTGCCACCGTAACCAACGAGACGTTGCGCAAGATTTATGACAACATAGACTTCTTCAGCCAGCACCTTACCCTGCGTCCGAGCGAGATCACCAACTCGCCCGAAGTGATACGTAGGTTCGGCGTGATTGCCATGAACACCGCGATGGAGTGCGACATCTATGGCAATGAGAACTCAAGCCACATTTGCGGATCGAAGCTCATGAACGGTATAGGCGGTTCGTGCGACTATGAACGCAATGGCTCAATCAGCATTTTTTACACACCGTCGACTGCCAAGAATGGTGCCATCAGTGCCATTGTTCCCATGTGCAGTCATGTGGATTCTACCGAGCACGATGTAGACGTGATTGTCACCGAACAGGGTATTGCCGACCTCAGGGGCAAGGGAGCCTTGCGGCGCGCCCATGAAATCATCGAGCACTGTGCCCATCCCGACTACCGTCCGCTCCTGCGCGACTATCTGAAAATAGCCGGTGAGGGGCATCAGCCCACGTCCATGTGTTGCGCACTCGCCTTTCACGACACGTTCAAGCGCAAGGGCGACATGCGCCTCACGGACTTTGGCGAGTATTTAAAATAAAGGATAACGACAAGCAATGAATTTTAGGATTGTTCTGCTACCCCTTTTGATGGCAGTAGCAATGGCAGTTCACGCCACGGATACCTTCGTGACGGATACAATTAAACAGGTAGAGAATAGCGGGGAAACTGTATCAAGGACATTGCCTGCACAGGTTTTATCTGTGCAGGAAGCCGCTGGAGAAACGGCGTCTGCGTTCAAACCCGCCCTGTTAGTGGTGCCGGGGGCGCTCATCACGCTCGGTGCGATCGGCACCATCAGCGATTGGGGTGAAAAGGCAGATCCCTTTCACAAGCACAGCACGCCCGAATGGCATCACATGAAGAGATTGCATCCAGATAAATGGATACAGTTTGTGCCCTCGGTTTTTGGCATCGGACTGAACGCATGCGGTGTGAAATCACCCTATACCCGTTCCGAACGGCTCATGCTCCGCGTCACTTCGCTGGCGTTGAGCACCTCGCTGACCTACGTCTTGAAGCACACGGTCAGGGAATGGCGACCCAATGGCGAAGACCATTACGCCTTTCCGTCCAGCCATACTTCCACAGCCTTCCAAGGTGCGGAACTGGTGCGCATGGAATACGGTAGCTGGTATGGTGTGGCTGCATACGCCATGGCCACCGGCGTGGCTGTGGAACGCGTGGTCTACGATAAACATTGGCTGCATGACGTGGTGGCGGGAGCAGGCATCGGCATCCTCTGTGCGCGGGCAAGTGTGTGGCTGTTGCCCATGGAGAAAAAGCTCTTTCAAGGCATCGGCGGGAGGCGCGCTGCCGCCTTTGTACCCTACTACGATGTCAGCCGGAAGACTGTGGGCGGTTCCTTTGCCATGACTTTTTGACAAAATAGCACGAAAAGATTTGGGCAGAACGCCTTTTCTTCGTATCTTTACAACAGAATTGTCTTTAAACAAATCCTGTTATGGCAAAACGCATACAATGGTCTGACGACTACTGGCTCTTGTTGATGCAACTCTATCTCAAGAAGCCTGAAGGGGTGAAGCCTGTGTTTTCGCGCCCGATGATAGACCTGAGTCTGGAGTTGCACATACCTCCCCGATACCTGCATGCGCAGATGTTCAGGCTGCGTCAGCTCGACACGCCGCACATCGAACAGCTCTGGCGCACCTATGGCGACAACCCCAGGCGGTTGCAGAAGGAGGTGAAACTGCTGCGCAAGATGAAGGGTTTCAACAATGCGAATGCTTTCTATGAAGGCGTGCATACGAACGAATCGTTCGAACTCGACTTCAAGCCACTTGCAAGTAGTCCCGACCTGCAGCCCGTAAAGCTCGTGATGATACTCGATCTCTATTTCCGGCTCACGCCCAACACGATGGTGGAGGAGACTCCGGAAATCATCGAATTGGCACGACTCGTGAAGTTGTCACCCAAGCGGGTGGTCGAGGTGATGGGCATATTCCAACGTTGCGACCCCTATCTGGTGCGCCAGCCAGTGGAAGACGACCCACTGTCGCGGGATTGTACCGAGGTATGGAACCGCTTCGGCAACGACAACCCCGACAAGTTGTCGTCACTTGCCGCCCAGTTGAAAGACTATTTCATTTAGCAATTATGAACTACAATATAGACGAATTTGAGATTATGGCACCCGTAGGCTCAAGGGAGAGCCTCGCCGCTGCCATACAAGCGGGCGCCAACTCCGTGTATTTCGGCATCGGACAGCTCAACATGCGCTCGCATTCTGCCAACCATTTCACCATCGACGACCTACGCGAGATAGCCGCCACGTGCAATGAGCACGGCATCAAGACCTATCTTACGGTCAACACCATTATCTATGGCGAAGATATCGACACCATGCACGAGATTGTAGATGCCGCTCACGAGGCGGGCATATCTGCCGTCATCGCCAGCGATGTGGCAGTGATGACCTACTGCAGAAAGGTGGGGGTCGAAGTGCATCTCTCCACGCAGCTCAACATATCCAACATAGAAGCACTGAAGTTCTACGCCCAATTCGCCGACGTGGTTGTATTGGCACGCGAGCTCAACATGGACCAGGTGGCTGAGATCTACCGCCAAATCGTGGAGCAAAATGTGTGCGGCCCGTCGGGTAAGCTCATCCGCATCGAGATGTTCTGTCACGGAGCCTTGTGCATGGCGGTAAGCGGCAAGTGCTATTTGAGCTTGAACAATGCTGCCAGATCTGCCAATCGCGGCGAGTGTATGCAGCTCTGCCGCCGTTCATATATAGTGACCGACCGCGAGACGGGAACCGAACTTGAGGTGGACAATAAGTATATCATGAGTCCGAAAGACTTGAAAACCATTCGCTTTATCGACAGGATGATGAAGGCAGGAGTACGGGTCTTCAAGATTGAGGGGCGTGCGCGCGGGGCTGAATACGTCTACACCGTGGTGACATGCTACAAGGAAGCCATACGCAGCGTGGTCGAAGGCTCGCTGACCGAAGATAAGAAAGACGAGTGGGACAAACGGCTCGCCACCGTTTTCAACCGTGGATTCTGGGATGGCTACTACCAAGGACAGACCATGGGCGAGTGGAACAGCAACTACGGATCGAACGCCACGGAAAAGAAAGTATACGTGGGCAAGGGCGTAAAATATTTCTCGAAGCTCGGTGTGGCGGAGTTTACGGTGGAGGCATCCGACTTCAGCGTGGGCGACAAACTGCTCATCACGGGTCCTACTACAGGCGTTGTCTATCTCGATGCCGAAGAGATACGCCTCGAACTCGACCCC
Organism: Lachnospiraceae bacterium; assembly: GCA_963654295.1. Classification (GTDB taxonomy): domain Bacteria; phylum Bacteroidota; class Bacteroidia; order Bacteroidales; family Bacteroidaceae; genus Prevotella. The sequence continues at coordinate 17,136 of CAVJZZ010000004.1, forward strand.
GTGAAGACGGCTCCCAAGGGCACCCATGTGTCAATACCCGTGCCGGCGAAGGTGCGCCCGAGCGACAAACTGTTTAAACTGGTTACTGTAGAACAAAAATAAACAAGCGATTAAGACAATGACAATCAACGAAGCACAAGACGAAGTAGTGGAGGAGTTTGAGGGCTTCTCAGACTGGATGGACCGTTATCAGATGCTCATAGACCTGGGTAACGACCTTGAACCGCTCGACGCGAAATACAAGACGGAGCAAAATCTCATTGACGGCTGCCAGAGCCGCGTGTGGTTGCAGTGCGACTACGAGGAGGGTAAGCTCGTGTTTACTGCCGACAGCGACGCGCTGATCACCAAGGGAATCATCGCACTCCTGATCCAGGTGCTGAGCGGGCACACACCCGACGAGATCATCAATGCAGAACTTTACTTCATAGACCGTATCGGACTGAAAGACCATCTGAGCCCCACGCGCAGCAACGGATTGCTCTCGATGGTGAAGCAGATACGCATGTATGCCCTTGCTTTCAAGGCGAAAGGGAACGAATAAGAGTTTCTGTATAGACAATGAGAAAACTCAAGACAATAGAAATGCACCGCCTGTCGGTGGACGAATTCAGAGATGCAGAGAAGATGCCGCTCGTGGTGGTGCTCGACGATGTGCGCAGTCTGCATAACGTAGGCTCCGTATTCCGCTCGTGTGACGCTTTCCGCGTGAAAGCCATCTATCTCTGCGGCATCACCGCCACGCCTCCACAGGCAGAGATACACAAGACAGCGTTGGGCGCGGAAGACAGTGTGGCATGGCGATACTTTACTACTGCCGAGGAAGCAGTGGCATCGCTCCATGCCGACGGCTATCGGGTCTATAGTGTAGAGCAGGTGGAAGGCAGCACCAAGTTGCAGTCTCTCTCGCTTCAAGAAGGTGAGAAATATGCCGTGGTGCTGGGCAATGAAGTGAAAGGGGTGCACCAGAGCGTGGTCGACATGAGCGACGGGTGTCTGGAAATACCGCAGTTCGGCACCAAGCACTCGCTCAATGTCAGCGTGACGGCTGGCATCGTAGTATGGGAGTTCGCACGGCTCCGCATGACAAACAAACCATAAAAAAGACACAAGATGAAAAGATACATGACGATGTTCGTGGCAGCTCTGCTTTCCGCAGGTGCCATGGCACAGGTTTCAAGAACCGAAATAGATGCCGACCCCACGTTGGGCGGAAGTAATTATGTGGCGTATCGTGGCCCCCAAAAGGCGCTTACGCCTGCCCCGAAAGGCTATAAGCCGTTCTACTTGTCACACTATGGGCGTCATGGTTCGCGCTATCTTATCGGTACGAGCGACTATGACAAACCCTATCAGATACTGAAAACCGCTGACCGCGACGGCAAGTTGACAGCCAAGGGCAAGGAGGTATTGCGGAAGCTCGCCCTCATCTGTGCTGAAGCGAAGGGTCGTGACGGAGAGTTGACACAACGCGGAGCTGAGCAGCACAAGGAGATAGCCAAGCGCATGTATGAGCGTTTCCCCGAAGTGTTCAAGGGGAAGACCAACGTGGATGCCAAGAGTACGGTGGTGATAAGATGTATCCTGTCGATGGAGAACGCCCTGCAACAGTTGCTCGTGCTGAATCCGCAGCTCAACATCACACACGATGCCAGCTATCACGACATGTATTACATGAACCAGGAAGACAAGGTGCTCAACGGAAAGAAGATGCCTACGCAGGCAAATCAGGCGTACTGGCAGTTTGCCGCACGCAACGACCATCACCAGCGCGTGGTTGCAGAGCTGTTCAACGACACCGCTTATGCAGAGAAAAACATAGACTGCTCGTGGCTCTACCAAAAGCTTTTCAAGTTGGCAAGCAACGTGCAGAGCACAGAGTTGCGCCACCAGCTTTCACTCTACGATATCTTCAACAAGGACGAAATCTATGAGAATTGGCGCGTGCGCAATGCCTGGTGGTATATCAACTATGGTCCGTCTCCGCTCAATGGCGGCACGCAGCCTTATTCACAACGCAACTTGCTGCGCAATATCATAGCCGAGGCTGACAGTTGTATTGTTCTGGAGCATCCCGGCGTCACACTCCGCTATGGTCACGACACGATGGTGATGCCGCTCTCATGCCTGCTCGATTTGAACGGATTGGGTAAATCTATCGACAACCTCGATGACGTAGACAAACAGGGATGGTGCGATTACAAGATATTCCCCATGGGTTGCAACATCCAGTTCGTGTTCTACCGCAAGTCGGCAACCGACAAGGACCCGATCTTCAAGGTGCTCCTCAATGAGGATGAGGCTACGTTACCCATTCAGACAGACATCGCCCCCTACTATCATTGGAACGACTTCAAAGATTTCTATTTGAAGAAACTCGAATCCTACAAGGAATAGTCAGATATGATATATAAAAAGCGGTTATCGCACACTGGGCGATAACCGCTTTTTATATATTGTTGTGTCAGCACGCCTACTGCTGCATGTCGTGCAACTTCTTGTAATAGCCTTCACGGGCGATAAGTTCGTCGTGCGTGCCTTGTTCCACAATTTTTCCTTCATGGATTACGTAGATCTCGTCTGCACTTTTGATGGTGGAGAGGCGGTGGGCGATGGCTACGGTGGTGCGTGTCTTCATGAGGCGTTCCAACGCATCCTGCACCAGTCGCTCGCTTTCTGTGTCGAGTGCCGATGTCGCCTCGTCGAGAATGAGGATGGGAGGGTTCTTCAAGATGGCGCGTGCAATGCTGATGCGTTGTCGCTGGCCGCCTGAAAGACGTCCGCCGCGATCACCAATGTTGGTCTGATATCCCTTTTCGCTCTCCATGATAAAGTCGTGAGCGTTGGCGATGCGGGCTGCTTCTTCCACCTGCTCTTGCGTGGCGTTGTCCACGCCGAAGGCGATATTGTTATAGAAGGAGTCGTTGAAGAGGATGGCTTCCTGGTTCACGTTGCCTATCAACTGGCGGAGATCATGGATGCCAAGTGCCTTGACGTTGATGCCATCGATGAGCACTTCGCCCTCCTGAACATCATAGTAGCGGGGAATAAGGTCGACGAGCGTCGACTTTCCGCCACCGCTTTGTCCCACGAGGGCGATCGTCTTGCCTTTAGGAATGACCAGATTGATGTCGCGGAGCACCCAGCGCTGGTCATATTTAAACGAAACGTGGCGGAATTCTATCTCGTGCTCAAAGCTGTCGATATGACGGGGGTGTTCCGGCTCTTTGATATTCGATTCGGCGAGCAATATCTTGTCTACGCGTTCCATTGAGGCGAGTCCTTTGGGGATATTGTAGCCCGCTTTCGAGAAATCCTTGAGTGGATTGATGATGCTGTAGAGGATGACGAGATAATAAATAAAGGTGGGACCGCTGATGACTTGCTGGTTGAGCACAAGGATGCCGCCGAACCAGAGCACGATAATAATCATCACCGTGCCGAGAAATTCGCTCATCGGGTGGGCGAGCTGCTGTCGCGTGTTCACCTTAAGCAGCTGGTTGCGGTAGTCGTTGTTCACCTTGTCGAAGCGCTTGTTCATCTTCTCTTCCGCACAGAAAGCCTTGATGATGCGCAGTCCGCCCAAAGTTTCCTCCACTTGGCTCATCGTATCGCTCCACAACGATTGTGCTTCTTTCGACTGTTGCTTCAGCTTGCGCCCCACGCGCCCCATGAGCCAGCCCATGATAGGGACAAATATCATGGTGAACAGGGTGAGCTGCCAACTGATGACCAGTAGGGTTACGAAGTAGGAGATGATGAGGATGGGGTTCTTGAAGAGCATGTCGAGCGAGCTCATGATGGAACTTTCGATCTCGCCCACGTCACCCGTCATACGTGCGATGATGTCGCCTTTGCGTTCTTCTGAGAAGAAACCGAGCGGCAGCGACGTGATTTTCTTGTAGAGTTGGTTGCGGATATCGCGCACGATGCCAGTGCGCATCGGTATGATTGTGGCAGACGAAAGGAAATACATGCCTGTCTTCAGAAACGTGGTGGCTGCCAGAAACAGTCCGATAAGCAGCAGGGTGGTGGTCGCTCCCGTGCTTCCGATCAGTTGGGTGACGTAGTAGTCCACATTGTTGCTCAGCACGGCTTTCGCATCATCCCAGTCCCACTCCATGAGGTGGGTTGCTGGAACGGCATTCTCGGTCTTGAACAGGATTTGCAGAATCGGGATGATGGCTGCAAAGGAAAAGATGTTCAACAACGCCGACAGTATGTTGAAGAGCACTGTCAGTGCCAGATATTTCTTGTAGGGCGGAACGAACCGCCTCAGTATAATCAGGAATTCTTTCATTTAGTCTATCGCTTCTCCCAGTAATGTGGCGCTTGTGCTGCCGGTGATGTGCACCATTACGCGTTCGCCGATATGGTGGTTGCCCTTGTCGAACACCACCATCTTGTTTTGTTCAGTGCGTCCGCAGAGTTGTGTGCGGCTGCGCTTGCTGAAGTTTTCCACCAGCACTTCCACGGTCTTTCCCTCGTCTCGTTTGTTGGCTTCTGCCGAGAGCTGTGTCTGCAGGGCTATCATCTCGTTCAGCCGGCGTATCTTCTCTTCCTCCGGCACGTCGTCGGGCAGATGCTTTGAAGCATAGGTGCCGGGACGCTCGGAATATTTGAACATGAATGCAGAGTCGTATCCCACCTCGCGCATCAGTGAGAGCGATTGCTGGTGGTCTTCTTCCGTTTCACTGTGATAGCCCACAAAGATGTCGGTGGAGATAGCTGCATCGGGCACGATGCGGCGGATAGCTGCCACCCGGTTCATATACCACTCTCGGGTATACTTGCGGTTCATCAGTTTCAGGATGCGGTCGCTGCCGCTCTGCACGGGCAGATGGATGTGCTTGCACACATTGGGCACATCGGCAATCACGTGCAGCGTGTCGTCGCTCATGTCCTTGGGGTGACTGGTGGTGAAGCGCACACGCATCTCGGGAACGGCTTCGGCCACCATGCGGAGCAGCTGCGGAAAACTGATAGGGGCTTCTTCCGTGGCAGGAACAAACTTATAGGAGTTCACATTCTGACCGAGTAGTGTCACCTCTTTATATCCCCTGTCGCGCAGGTCGCGCACTTCACGGAGTATGCTTTCTACGTCACGTGAACGTTCGCGTCCACGGGTGTAGGGCACAATGCAGTAGTGGCAGAAGTTGTTGCAACCGCGCATGATGCTCACAAAACCGCCGATGTGATTGCCACCGATACGCTGCGGCACGATGTCGCGGTAGGTTTCGGTGGTCGACAGTTCGATGTTCATTGCCTTTTCGCCCAGTTCAGCCTGTGCAATCAGGTCAGGCAGGTTGAGATAGGAGTCGGGACCAGCCACGAGGTCGGCATGATGGTTCTCTATCAAGTCTTGCTTCACGCGCTCAGCCATGCAGCCGAGCACACCGAGAATCAGCTTCCGCTTGTCCTTTTTTGCCTTGGCGGCAAGGGTGTCGAGACGGTTATAGATTTTGTTTTCGGCATTCTCACGCACCGAGCAGGTGTTCAGGAAGATGGCGTCAGCGTCGTCTTCGTTCTCGCAAAGCTCATAGTCGGCCATCTTCATGACCGAAGCCACGACCTCGCTGTCTGCCACATTCATCTGGCAGCCATATGTTTCTATAAAGAGTTTCTTCATCAAAAATATAATTATCTTGGAGGTGCAAAGTTACTAAGAAATTCTGAATTAGCGTTTGTAAAGCCCTAATAATCCCTTTTTTATGCCTGCTGGGAATGCCCTCACAGGCGGATGCGGGCTGATAAATTGCCGCTTTTATTTTGTATTGTGTTCAATTTCAGCTAACTTTGCACTTTTAATGCTTCAAAAAGATACCGAAACCCATTGATATGAATATACTTGTAACGGGAGCCAGCGGATTCATCGGCAGCTTCATCGTAGAAGAAGCCCTTAATAGGGGGCTCGACGTTTGGGCGGCTGTTCGCGGCACCAGTTCCCGACGCTATCTTCAGGACCCCCGCATCCATTTCATAGAACTTGACTTGTCGTCCTACGATGCTCTCTGTGGGCAGTTGTCGTCCCACAAGTTCGACTATGTGGTTCATGCTGCAGGGGTGACCAAGTGTCTGCATGCCGATGATTTTAGTCGAGTGAATACGTTGGGCACCGAGAATCTCGTGTGGGCACTCGTCAAGACCCGACAGCCACTCCGCATGTTTGTCTACCTCAGCTCGCTCAGCGTCTATGGTGCCATACGTGAGCAACAGCCCTATCAGGAGATTCGGGAGAGCGACCAACCGCGTCCTAACACGGCTTATGGAAAGAGCAAACTGCAGGCTGAGCGTTTCCTCGATGCCATGAAAGACTTTCCGCACGTGGTGCTTCGCCCTACGGGGGTGTACGGTCCGCGCGAGAAAGACTATTTTCTCATGGCACAGAGCATCAAGCGTCATGTCGATTTCTCGGTGGGCTATCGTCGGCAGGACATCACCTTTGTCTATGTGAAAGATGTGGTCCAGGCGGTGTTCCTTGCCCTCGACCATGGGCAGAGCGGTCGCAAATATTTCCTCAGCGACGGTGCTGTCTATCAGTCGCGCACGTTCAGCGACCTCATCCACTGCGAGCTTGGCCGTCCTTTCCTGTTGCGTGTGAAAGCTCCCCTGTGGTTGCTCCGTGTCGTGACGTGTTGCGGAGAATATGCAGCACGGCTTACGGGCAAGATTTCTGCCCTTAACAACGATAAGTATCATATCCTCCGACAGCGTAATTGGCGCTGCGACATCACACCGGCACAGCAAGAACTGGGATACAAACCCGCTTACGACCTCGAACGGGGCGTGAAGGAGACCATGGCGTGGTACAAGCGCGAGGGATGGTTATAATCTGTATGTATAATAAGGAAAGCAAGTGATGAATTATCTCGTGAAACTTTTCAAGATAGAGAAACAACCGCGCAAGGGACTCTTTGCGTTGGAGTGGGTGGTGTTGGCATATATGGTGCTCACGCTTCTCGTGGTACTTTTTGCCTATACCAAGGTGCAGAACCCCGACTCGATGATATGGGGGCGCATCCGCATCGGTGCCATGACTTTGGCACTGTGGTTGGTCTATCGGCTCGTACCCTGTCGGTTCACCCGTTTTGTCAGGGTGGTTGCCCAGATGGCACTGCTCTCGTGGTGGTATCCAGACACCTACGAACTCAACCGTATGTTTCCTAATCTCGACCACCTGTTTGCTTCCTATGAGCAGCAAATCTTCGGTTGTCAGCCTGCTCTCTTGTTCTCTCAGAAGTTTCCGAGCCACATCGTCAGCGAACTGATGGACATGGGCTATGCTTCCTACTATCCGATGATTGCCCTTGTCGTGTTCTTCTATTTCTTCCGACGCTATGAGGAATTCGAACGTGCCGCCTTCATTGTCCTCACGTCGTTCTTCCTCTACTATGTGATCTTCGTCTTTGTGCCGGTGGCAGGTCCCACCTTTTATTATAAGGCAGTGGGGATTAACGACATTGTGCGCGGCGTGTTCCCCAACGTCCACGACTATTTCAATTTCAACACCGACTGTTTGCCCGCCCCGGGATATAAGGACGGCATCTTCTATCAGATGGTCGAAAGCGCCAAGCAAGCCGGCGAACGGCCCACGGCAGCCTTTCCGAGCAGTCATGTTGGTGTGAGCACCGTGCTGATGCTATTGGCATGGCACAGCAAGAGCCGCCGTCTGTTTTTCATTCTTCTGCCGTTTTATTTCTTCCTCTGCATGGCCACGGTCTACATTCAGGCACACTATGCCATTGATGCCATGGCGGGCTTCGTCAGTGCCGTTGTCATCTATTCCGTGTTGTTGTTGCTGTCGAGGAAGATGAAGAACAAATAAACATTTTAGTAGACGATCAGCCCCACAATGCCGCATGCCAACAGAATGAGGATGGGGTTGGTCTTGCGGTAGCGTGTGAAGTAGAACGCCAGAGCAAACATCGCCACGCTCAGTGCAAACAAGGCAGGGCTTTCGCTGGGTGATCCGAAGTTGTCCTTGTTCATCAGCAGGAGTGCAGCGGCACCAATCAGTCCGATGATAGCCGGTCGAAGGGCGGCAAACACGTCCTTCACAATTTTCGAGTCCTTGTGGGTGATGAGATAGTGGCTGATATATATCATCAGGATAAAGGGAAGCCAGATGATGCTCAGCGAGGCGAGCACCGATCCTAATACTGCTGCCCACTCTGGATAGCCCTGGTGTAGCACCGCCGTATAGCCTGCATAGGTGGCGGCATTGATGCCGATAGGACCGGGGGTTGACTGGCTAATGGCAACCATGTCGGTAAATTCTGCATTGGTCATCCATTGGTTCTTGACCACTACTTCATTGTGGATGAGCGAGAGCATGGCGTATCCGCCTCCGAAATTGAACGTGCCAATCTTGGTGAATACATAGAATATCTTGAGAAAAACCATCATAGTATCTTATTTGTTTTTTAAAGTGATAGTTGGGCTTGTATTATTCCGCTGTGTCCGGTTTCTTGTATTTCCCGTAGAGCCAGCCGGCAAGTCCTGCGATAATGATAATCCAAATGGGTGAAACGCCGAGGCAGGCTATCAGCAGACAGCAAGCCAAGGGTATCCACCAGTTATAGCGGTTGATATGGGCGGTCTGCGCCATCTTGAAACATGGCGCGGCAATGAGTGCCACTACGGCAGGACGCACGCCACGGAAAAACTTGGCTACGTAGACGTTGTCGCGAAACGTGTGGAAAAACATGGCGATCAGCAGAATGGCGATGATCGAGGGGAGTGCGATGCCCAGTGCACCCACGATGCCACCCCACACGCCGCGCAACTTATAGCCGATGTGACTTGCCATGTCGATGCTGAAGATGCCGGGTGTCGTCTGTGCCACCACCATGATGTCCATAAACTCTTCGCGTTCCATCCATTTGTTCTTGTCTACGAATTCTTGTTCCATGATGGGTATCATGGCATAGCCTCCGCCGAGTGTGAAGGCTCCAATCTTATTGCAGGTGATAAAAAATTTCAATAGCATGATTGTCTTTGTTGCTTGATGAGTTTGTCAATGTTCTTGTTTCTGAAGCAGTAGAAATACACGGTGTCGCGTGCATCGCCACAGATGCCGTTGGTCTTCTCGTCGAAGGTGAAGCGGTAGGTGGCTTTATAGCGGTCGAGGAAAGCCTTCCTGTCGCGTGCAGGCAGCATCACCACGCCGTCGGGAGGTGTCACTGCTTGTTTCTTGCCGTCAATGCTGTGACCGTTGCGGCGTCCTTGCTCGAATTGCAGGATGGTGTCGTCGGCATAGAAATTGGTGCAGAAGAAGTGCATCATGTCGGTTCCCATATAGGAATAGACAGGCACTCCGTAGTAGTGTTGCACGATGTGCTCTGCCAGTCTGCGGTCTGATTTGATGTTCATCACGCGCGGCAGAACCACGCCATCGAGGGTGATGAAGATGGAAAAGACACAGATAAACATGGATTGCATCCAGTGCAGATTATACCATTTATTGTTTCTTTGGAGCAGGAAACGCCATATGGAAAGTCCTGCCGCTACAGGCAATAGGGCGAGCACCGTTTGCCACCAGCATGAGCGGAAGCCCGTCAGTGCATGGATCATGGCGATATTGTCGCTGGCATGTTTCCCGTGAAACATGCTGTCAGGCAACAAGTTTGCTTCAACGGCAAAGAGTAGCAGGGTGAGCACGATACATAGCGTCCCCATCAATCCGGCATAGATTTTCACAGTCTTTACGTGGTGTTCCACCAGCCATACGATATATTCCGCCATCAGCCATGCCATAAATGGATAGATGGGGAGCAGGTAGACACTGCGTTTGCTTTTCGGTATGCAATAGAACACGAAGATGACCAGGAACGAAAGCCATGTGAACAGTTCCACACTGTCCATGTTTTTGATTCTTTTGAACTTGCCTGCCAACCGTTTCCATGGCGTGACGAAGGCTCCGAAGAGCATGAGCAGCGTCCAGGGAAGCCATCCCGAGAGAACGGTCACGAAGTTGTAGGTGAACGGATGCACGTGCGAGTCGTAGCTCATCGTGCCGGTGAAGCGTCCGAAGTTCTCTTCGTAGACCAGTTGCAGGAAGTTGTCGCCCCCTTCATGATAGGCAGCGGCATACCACAACCCCGGAAGAATGCAGGAGAGAATGCCGAAGCCTGCCAGTTGAAGGAATGTGCGCCCGAAGCGGGCACCGCGCATCAGCATGAATACCCCCATCACCAGACTGGGCAGCACGATGCCCACAGGTCCTTTGGTGCATGCCGCTCCACTCATGCAGAGCACCGCCCATACAGGCACACCTTTGCTGCCTCGCTCGAACCAGCGGTAGAGCAGCAACAGTGCTCCTACAATCAGGGCGGAGAGCAACATGTCTACACGGCAGTTCATGCCGGCACGGTGCACTTCAAAAGCTGTCAGCGTGAGCAGTGCTGTGATAAAGGCGCTTTGCTCGTTGGTACGTTTCCGGTAGAAGGTGTATACTCCTGCCACCATTGCAATCAGGGAGAGGGCGGATGGCAGTCGTGAGGTAAATTCGGTCACCTTGCCGCCGAAGAGGGAAAAGATGGCGATGAGCCAATGGAAGAATGGTGGTTTATAGGGTATGTCGCCTCCATTGTTGACCGGCAGTATCCAGTTTCCTTCCTTGAGCATCGACAGGGCGACCACTGCTTCACGGGGTTCTCCTTTCGAGTTGAACTCTGTCAGGCATAGAAAAGGGATGATGGTCAACACGGCTATACACAATAAGAGTGTCAGTCTGCTATTCGTTTTCATCTTGTGAATCATATTTATTGTATAATGAACGCAAAAGTAAATAAATTCATCGATACGCACAATAGTATGTTCAAATCTTCTAGGCAATGTAAGGTAAATTTTTCGTAAAGACACGATGTTCGTGTAAAAAAGTGTATGTTTGCATAATATGTTCGTGTAAAAAAGTGTATGAAGATATCGTAAGTTCGTGTAAAAAAGTGTACCTTTGCGATTGAATGAAGCATAGAATCACTGTGAGACAGATTTATCAATGTATTTTCGTAAGTTAGACAATGGAGAGAAGTATCATAGAACAATTAAAGGCTTGGAAGAATAGTCCACATAGAAAGCCATTGATCTTGTTTGGTGCCAGACAAGTAGGCAAGACCTATATTCTAAAGGAATTCGGAAGACAAGAGTATGAGCATGTAGCTTATATTAACTGTGATGGTAATTCGGAAATAGCCAACATCTTTATGGAAGACTATGATATGTCACGGGTGCTGATGGTGATAGGGGCCATTACCCATCTGCCGATCATCCCTGGTAAGACCTTTATTATATTGGATGAAATTCAGGAGTTGCATAAGGGTTTGTCCTCGTTGAAATACTTTTGCGAGAATGCCCCTGAATATCATGTGGCCGTGGCAGGATCTCTCTTAGGGGTTGCTATGCATCAAGGAGAGTCGGCTCCTGTGGGGAAAGTGGATATTATTCGACTTTATCCGATGTCATTCGAAGAATTTCTTTTGGCAAAAGGTGAAAAACAAATGCTCGACATTCTAAAGAGCAAGGACTGGAAGGCGATATCCATGCTCCATGAAAGATATACCAAGATATTAAGGGAATACTATTTTGTTGGTGGAATGCCAGAGGCTGTTAAGATTTATCTTGCGTCTAACGATTCCAATTTAGTTCGTCAGATACAGAACAATATTCTCATGATTTATCGCAGCGACATGTCAAAGCATGTAAGTCCCAATGAGGCAACCCGTATCAGTATGGTATGGCAATCTATTCCGTCACAACTGGCACGGGAGAACAAAAAGTTTATCTATGGAGCGGTTAGAAGTGGAGCACGGGCTAAGGACTTTGAGATGGCGATACAATGGTTGGTAGATGCAGGATTGGTCTATCGCATATCCAGAGTGCGAGAAGTAGGTTTGCCTTTGAAGTTCTATGAAGATTTCAATGCCTTTAAACTATTCCTCTTGGATGTCGGATTGTTGGGGGCTTTGAGCGAGATAGAACCGGTCCAAATGCTTATTTCCAACAAGGCAATGACGGAAAGCAAAGGGGCGTTTACGGAAAATTATGTACTTACCCAGTTATTGTGCCAAAAGAATATTTTTACCTATTATTATAGTAGGGAAGATGCAAGACTGGAGATTGATTTTATTGTCCAATGTAAAGGTGTCATCACTCCGATAGAGGTGAAAGCAGAAGAAAATCTTCGTTCAAAGTCATTGCGCTCCTTCATAAATGTCCATTCCAACTTGCATGCCATCCGTTTTTCCATGTCACCATACAGAGATCAGGGATGGATGACGAATGTTCCATTATATGGCATCCTGGATTTATTTCCTTATAGCGAGAATTCTACGGATGCGGGATAAATACGGTAGGGGTCGTAATACTCTTGACAACTCTCCATCATGTCCATGAGGTTTGACTGTATCTTGCCCTCAAAGACCTTCTTGTCGTTGACAATCACCGTCACGGGCTTCGTCATATCCACGAGCTTGTTGTTTAGATAGACCTTCCATCTGCCCTTGGTTGATGGCGTATAGCTGCGGCGGAATTTCAAGTCGATACCGTATACGGAGTCTTTCTCTGTGGTTTCATACTTCACATCACTCACTTCCATCCTCACCACATTGTTCTGAATGGTCATCTGGTAGTAGGTGATGTCTGCCGGCCGTTCCACCACCTTAATATGATAGAAGCCGTTGCGGTGTCTGCCGTCCATAGGGAAGTCTTCCCAAAGAATGGTCTTCGGGTAGGGATTGCGGCAGAACTGCTTGAGCCATGGGGTTGTGGGGGTATAGTCTATGGCATGACCGCAATTCGGAACCAGTGTGATGCGGTGGCGGAAGAGACTGTCTCCACGGGTGGCGTAGACCTTTTGCAGCGAGTCAAAAGCCTGCTGGGTGTATCCCGTCAGTTTGTTTCTGTAGAAACCGTCGTCCAAGGCTCCTGTCAGAAACGAGAAACCGATGTTGCCGCAGTTTTCCGCAGGCGCATTCTTCAGCGGTTCTCCTCCTGCCATCGGACCTGCAGCAGCAAGATAGTCGGCATAGAAGGATGCCAGTCGCTGACTGCCATAGCCTCCCTCGGAGATGCCCAACACATAAAGGCGGTTGGCATCGATATGGTCGCTTGCCAATGCTTGGCGCAGCAGTTTCTCCCAAGCATACTGTTTCGATTTCTGCCACCAGCGGTAATATTCGCCTTCGTTGGGTATCTGCGGAACAAAGTAGACCGATGGTGCATCGTCAAAATACTGCGACCACATGAGTCCGAACTTCCATTCGTCTTCCTTTGGTCCGGAACCGTGCAGATAGAGATACATCGGGAAGGGGGCGGCTTTTGCTATCTTTTCGTCTGTCGACTCGCTGTCATCACCCTGAAATCCTGACTTGTAGTTCTGCTGTATCTCCTGTGTGGTCAGCGACCGCCACTTGATGCCCCAGTAATAGGGCATCGTGGCTGATGGCTCAAGACCCGACGGCAGATGCCATGCTCCCTTGTTCTTTGGGCAGAGCGTTCTTAGGTCTATCAGCTTTTCCTCGTCCAGCTTTTGGTTGGCTTCCTTCCAGGCTTCCCACACCAGCTGCTGGTATTGCTCCACTTTCTTCTCCTTCACCGGTTTGTTGAGGTTGTCCATGAAAAGCATGGCGTCGTCCCTTCTCAAGTTCTGAAGGAAATAGTTCACAATCTGTGTCTTCTCGCTTTTTGCCTGTGCGTCACAGGAGCAGAGCGTGAGACAGAACATGCACAATGCAGCGGCAGTTATCTTTTGGATTTTCATGATGGCAACGGGATTACTTCAGTCCTTCAAGCAGCGGTTTGAGTCGGGCATCGCTCGGGCGATAGGTGTTATATTTGTAGAGCTTTCCTTCCTTGTCATAGATGAGGAAGAACGGGATGCCCGTGACGTTGAGCGCCTCGCAGAGCTTGTTGTCTTTGTTGACCACCAGTTCGCCCTCAAGTCCGAGGTCTGCCACCTTCTTCTTCCATGCCGCCTCGTTGGTGTCGATGGAAAGCGAGAGGAAGCACACGTTGTCATTCTGCAACTCCTTCTCCAAAGTCTTCAGATAGGGTATCTCCTTGATGCAAGGCACGCACCACGATGCCCACATGTCGACGTAGACATACTTGCCACGGTAATTGGCAAAGTCCACCTTGTTGCCCTTGAGGTCATAGAGGTTGATGCCATCGGGGAAAGGCGTGCCGGCAATCGATGACTTGCGCACCTTAAATTCGTTCAGGTATTTCGTGTCAAGGTGGAAACGGTTGGTCAGAGCCGTGAGGTCCTGCAGTCCTTGCTCATAGTTGTCGGCATAGTTGAAGGAGGCGATGTGCTTGCTCAGCATCACATCCTCGGCACGCACCTTCAGCGCTGCCGTCTTCACCTTACTTTCCAGTGCTGTGATCCGCTCGGCGATGGTTCCGTTTGGAATGGTTGCGAGGGCAAGACGGGGAGCTGCTTCAAAGGCTGACGACATGTCGCAGTCCATGGTGGAGAGCAATTTTGCCAGTTCTGCCTTCGCATCAATGCCGACGGCAGACGTTTCCTTGCCTGTAATAAACTTCAGACTCTCGATATTCTCAAAGGTGAGTGATGCCGCCCAGAGGTGCAGATATTGGTTTACCGAAGCAGAGGGGCAATGGCGTTTCACTATACTGTCGGCAGCGGAAGTATATCCCAGCACCAACTTCTGCAATGCCTCGTTCTGTAGGTTCTTGCCCTCCATCCAAATACGCTTGGCACGGTCGGTGTAAATGTCGTTAAAGGCAGTCAGTGCTTTGGTGTCAGCATCAGTGTTGACAATCTCCACATCCCCGTCGGGTGTGAATGAAATGTCCAGTGTTGCTTTGCCGTCTTTCACTTTCAAGCCAAAGGGCTTGATAATCTGCCGTTGTGAGGTTGCCCCCACGAGTTTATACACCTGGCATGAGGATACGGTGGTGGTCGCTTGCAGCTTGCCATCGGCAAATTTTACTGAGTCCGGGTTGTCCCAAAGGCGTTCGGCAGGCATCACATAGAGTCGCATGCCTGACGGCATTTCTCCCTTCACCCTGCCTGTTACGTTGAGCACCTGTGCCATGGCAGACCCGATGCAGAGCATCAGTCCCACGCATGCCACCCAAATTCTATTCATCATGGTATTCATACTGTATTTTGTGATATTCATCTTTTTACCTCCTTGAAATACATGTCCGTTTATTGAGCACCGAAATGCAGAAAGTACCCGTAAACACACAAGAGCACATATATTGCAAAATTACGGATTTCCCGCCAATCTTCATTCAATAAGTCACAAGATTTTAGTCGATTTAACGGAACATTGCGCAGATGTTAGTAGTCGACGCGTCCCCGCGTCGACCTTATTGCAAGAGTAATCAAATCATGTATTCAACGCGAATATACATACAAAGGGTGTGGCTCATGGAGTCACACCCTTTGTATGTATATTGCTGTCGTTACGTGTTCTGGATACTTGGCTTATACATCAAGTAGGTGATCTTGCCGCAGCAGTTCTTGTATGACTTCTTGGGCTGCACGGCGGCACTGTTGTCGGTACGCACGTCCTTGCAGTCGTAGATATAGAAGCTGCCTCGCTGGCTGGTCTTGTTGTATGTTGCCACATAGAGTTCGTCTGTGGAGAGGTTCACGTCCATGAAGGTCACCTCTTCGTCCGAACCGTAGCTGATGGCATACTGGTCCTTGTTGGGCAAGTTGAACTTGTTGCTGCCCAGATATACGTAGACGCTGTTGTCAAGACTGTAGTAATAGCGGTCGTAGGTAGGCGAATACACGAAGCGGGCACCCTTGCCGGGCACAGCGGTATTGGCAGTGGGCGTATAGCTCTGACCGGTGAAGTCCTCGGCATTGATGTAGTAATAGCTGTAGTAGCTGTCGTTTGTCCACAGGTTGATGTCTCCTGTGGTGTTGTTCTTGCCCAGTACAAAGACTGCGCTACCGTCTCCGTTGCCAAATGCGGTGATGAGGGTTTGTCCGTCGAGCAGACTCCCTGTATTGGGGAAGTAGGTGTCCAAATCAAAGTATTCGGCACGGTCACTGAATATGGCAACCTTGTTGTTGGTGTAGTCCATATAGAAGGTGCGCGAATACTCCGAACCCCAAGAGAGGTATTTGCAGAAAATCATGTCCTCAGGCTCGCATTCCTTGAAATAGTTGTATTCGTAGGGGAACATATACTTGAGGTTGAGGTGTGCAAACTTCTTCATGTTCTTGTCATAGGCATAGGGCATCCAACTGTCTGGCATAAAATCCGATGCTTCGAATCCCGGGTAAAGGTCGGCATACTTGATTTGGGAAAGCAACGTGAAGTTGTTGGGCTCCAGGAAGTAGCAGCAGTCCTTCGTAGACACGAGGATGCGCTTCAAGACAGAAGATGTCTTGCCGTCCCAGAGGTTCTGTTCTCCGCTGATCGCCTTGACCAGTTCTGCCTCCGAGAAGCCTTCGTTCATCAGTTCCACGCAGTGTTCCACGGGAACTACCTCTTTGCCTGCTGCGATTTCTTCCGCTGTGGGAATCTTGATGAAGGTGAGGTTGCCCTTGCCGTCGCCATCAAAGGATGTCAGCAGGTAGCCTTCCTCAAATGTGCGGTTCAGGTTCACCTTGTAGTCGATGCTCTGACCTACCTTGCCGTCGGTGACGGTATAATGGAAGTAATAGGTGCCGCCGGTTCTTACCTTCACGCTGAGGTTGCGCTCAGTGCTCACCTCTTGCAGTTCACCTTTTGATCCGTTGGTATAGGTGCCCATCTGCCATCTGTAGCTTAGGGCAGACTCGTCACCGCTATAGGAAAACTCCGGTGTGATGACGATGTCTTCACCCAAGTCGAAATTGTAGGTGGGCATCGTTGTGTCGTCGCTTCCCGTTATCTTCAGCGTCGGGATGGAACTGCTGTTTCCCTCCACGCTGTTATCGTCAATACATGAGGAAAGTCCCCATAGCAGCAATGCCGACATGGCGATAGTCTTCAGGATATGTATCTTCTTGTTTTTCATCTTTTCTTGGTTTAATGATTAGTTGACAGCAGGCACATCTTGCCACTCTATCGTGTCCTTGGTGTCGTTATACATCGGGATGAGAACATATTTGTACAGGAAATCTTCATAGAACGCCATCGGTCCACCCTGATCCATATCCTTGGCATTGACAAAGTATTCTCCATATTTTTCGATAAGCTCGTCAAACACCGCCTTGTCTGCCTTGGGTGCCAGATCATAGAAATACTCGAAGAACAACTGGGCGTTCTCATAAGAGTATACGGGGAGTGAATAGAATGTGCCCCACCACTTCGGACGGTCTGGACGGACATCCGAATACTTGATGGTGAAGAAGTCCTGACCCGTTGGGCGCAGGTCGCCGCTCTCCACAATCTTGATGCGGAGTTTCTTCTGCTTGGTCTGTATCTCAGGGTCCTTGTCGCGCAGGAGCTTGATCTTCACGGTGTCACTGATGGCATTGGCAGCCAGTTCGGCACGCTCTATGGTGAAGTTCACGCCTTCCACCATGTCGGTGGAGTCGGCTACTACCTGCAGGTCGATGCTTCTGCTATAGGTCTTCGGTATGCCCATCAGCGAGATGGGGATGTTGATGACATGCTCCTGGGCGATGTCGTAGTCGAAACTATAGGTGATGACCGAGTCGGCAGTCTCGCTCTCGTTCTCATAGTCGAAGAATACGGAGTCTTTCTGCGTGGTGTCATACAGCTTATAGTCTTCCTCGCAGCTCACCGCGAGCAGTGCCACGGCGGCCATGAGCAATGTATAGATCTTGTTTCTCATTGTTTTCTCTTGCTCCTTAGTTTAGTTTCTGTAGTTCAACTCGTCCTGTGGAATAGGAATCACGTAGATGTCCTCGCTGGCGGGAATCACCTTTTTGTCGAGGTTGGAGGTGATGTCCTTGTTGAGGCGCTTCATGTTATACCACACCTGGCCCTCGCCGAACATCTCCTTGTGATACTCATTGAAGATCATGTCTTTGGTGAGGGTCACGTCGGCTCTCAATGACGGGAGTCCGCGGGATGTGGTCTCTGCATTGAAGTATTCCACAGCCAGCGAATAGTTGCTTTCCAGGAAGGCTTCGGCAGCGATGAGGTAGAGTTCCGACACGTGGAGCATGTTGATGCCCGAGATACGTGTCACCCAGTCCTTAGGCACATTCTGACTCTCCTCGATGGTGTAGTAGTCCACGGTCTTCAAGCAACGCACATAACCCGTACCGCTCTTAAACCAGTTCTTGCGGTAGTCCTGGGCGGTGCCTGTCACGTCCTGTGAATACACGGCATCGTAAGGCATCAGGTGGGTGGTACCGGACTCGTCTGTATACGGGTCATAGCTGGTGTATGACTGATACTTGTAGAGATAGCCGTTGGCGGTGTCGTTGTAGGTGTTGGAGTAGATGCCCCACAGAGTTTCCTTCGGCGAGAGTTTGCCTGCGAAGAGGTCTTTGATCTCCGACGGTTCTGCCAACGGGAACTTCTCGCTGTCGATCACCATCTTGGCATACTTGCCGGCATTCTCCATGTCGCCCTTCATCCAGTACACTTTGGCGAGCATGCCCAGCACAGCGTAGTAGTTGCAGTGGGTCTCGCGGTAGTTCTGGAACTTGAAATACAGGTCGTTGTTGCGTGGATAGACGATGTTGTCTTTCTCGTCTTCGAGCAACTGCTCTGCCTCGAGCAGGTCCTTGAGGATAAGTTCATAGTCTTCACCTACGGTCTTGAACTCGTTTTCCTTCATCGTGTAGGTGGTGGTATAGGGGATGCCTTGCTTCTCGGTGTTGGTAGAGCAGAAGAGTCGAAGGATGTCGAAGTGCAGCCATGCTCTTACGGCGAGCATCTCGCCCTTGTAGAGGTTATACAGAGGCAGTTCTTCCTTGCTGCGTCCTTCCAGATTCTTCAGCACGTTGTTGGCATAGCCGATGCTCAGATATGCACCTGTCCACACATTGGCGAAGCGCGACTTGAGGTAGCTGTTGTCATACTGGTAGCGCTCTGCGGCACGGGTGCCGGCTTCTACGCTGTTCTGGTCGAAATCCTGTGCCATGCAGTCGGTCAAGCCCCAGTAGAGGTCTTTGCCATAGAGTGCCGAGCTGGCCTGCAACGAACCGTATACGCCATAGATGGCAGACTCGAATCCGTCGGCGGTCTCAAACAGTTCGTCTTCCACCTTCTCCGACTTCGGGCGCACATCGAGGAAATCGTTGCACGAGGAGAGTGCAGTCATTCCTATAAACGCCCAAACCAATCGTGCGGAATGTATGTTGAAATGTTTCTTACACATTATTATATATGTATTATGTTGTTACGTCTTTGATATGTTATAACTCCCGTTAGAATGTCACGCTTGCCGACATGTTGATGCTGCGGCTGTAGGGGTAGGAGGTACCGCGCTCATACTTGGCGGCGGTGATGCGGAAGAGGTCTTCCGTTCCGATGCCCACATAGAGCTTCTGGATGTGCAGGTTCTTGAGGAACGATGCGGGCACGTCATACTGCAGGTATACGCTTGACAGGCAGAGTTCGTTGTCTTTCTCCACGAAGCGGTCGGTATAGGTGTCGCTGCTGCCGCCGGTCTTCGAGATGTTGAGGTAGGGCACCACGTCGCCGGCCTGCTTCCAACGCTCGGTGAACGCACGCACGTCACAGTTGTATTTCGGGTTGATGCCTTCTACCTTCGATGCACGTGTCGAGTTATACATGTCGCCGCCAAAGCGGTAGGAGAAGCTGGCGCTCAGGGAGAACGAGCGGTATTTCACCATCGTCGAGAAACTGCCTTGCAGGATGGGGTTGGTATCGCCGCACGACACCTGGTCTTTGGAGTCGTAGGTATAGGTGTAGCTGCCGTCCTTCTTGATGAAAATTTCCTTACCCGTGGCAGGGTCGATGCTGGCAGAACGAACGGCATAGATAGCCGAAGGAGACTCGCCCTCACGATACTGTGCCAGCGGTGAGGAAGAGATGGTGCCGCTGGAGGTCTGGCCGGTGGCGTTCTGCTCGTTCTTGCGCTTCAGGGCTTCAGATATCTTGTTGATGACGGTCTTGGAGTGCAAGCCGTTCACAGAGAGTGTCCACTGCCAGTCTTTGGTCTGGATGATTTTTCCCCAAAGTGAGAACTCGATACCGTTGCTCGTCTGCGAACCCAGGTTGGCCTTCACGGATGTGGCACCCGATGAGGGCGGGAGCGACTTGTCAATGAGCATGTCGCAGGTGCGCTCGTTGTAGAAGTCAAGGTTTACGTTCAGACGGTCGCCCAGGAATGCTGAGGTGATACCCACATTGAACTTCTTGGTGGTCTGCCATTTCAGGTCGGGGTTTGCCATGCCGAGCGGAATGGCTCCCACACCGGTGTAGCCGAGGTAGTCGCTGCTGTATTTATAGGTGGTGATCGCCTGGTAGGCATCAAACTTCACGCTACCCGTGTAGCCGTAGCTGCCGCGGAGACGCAGCGTGTTCACCCATCCGAGTTTCTTCACAAACTCTTCGTTGTGGAGGTTGTAGCCAAGACCCACAGACCAGAAAGGTGCGTAACGGTGGTTGCTACCAAACTTGGATGAACCCGACAGACGGTAGGAACCGTCCACCACATAGCGGTTCTTCCACATGAAGTTGGCGGCAACGAATGCACCCACGCTGGTAGACAGCGACTCGGAACCCGACGGGCTTCCGCTCGTAGGATAAGCGGTGGCGTATGCCAGGTCGTTCTGGTTGTCGTTGAGGAAGCCTGAGGCACGCATCGTGCTCGACTGGCTGTCGGTGCGCTTCAATTCACCACCGAGGTTGAGGGTCAGCATGGTGCCGTCCTTGTCGAAGTTGTGTATGTAGTTGGCGATCAACTTGGCTGCCCATGAGTCTGTCTTGCTTGTACCCAGAGTGTAGGAACCCTTCTCCTTCAGCACGGTCGTGTTGGTGTAGAGGTTCGACTCGGGAGAGGTGAAAGAGTCGCTGGTGCCGCGGCTGGTGTTGTACGACACCTGACCTGTAACATAGAAGGTTGGCATGATGTTGTAGCGTGCATCGAGCGAGATCTCCTGGGTGCGGCTCTCCGACTTGCTAAAACTGCTCAGCGAAGCTTCATAGAGCGGGTTGTTCATGTCGTACGACAGGCTGCGGCGCAGGTTGCCGTATTCGTCGTAGGGAGAGTCATAGGGGTTGCACTTCAGATAGTCGGAGAAGCTGCCATACTTCGACGTGTTGGTGCTCAACTGGTCGTGCGATGCGCGCAGGGTGAGCACGAGGTCGTTGATGGCAGTATAAGAGAGGTAGATGTTCATGCCGTAGCGCTTGCGCCCGTCGTCCTTCATCACACCCTCGGTGTTGGCATAGCTGGCGGTGACATTATAGTCGAGACCCGAACCACGGCCCGATACGGAGAGTGAGTGGTCGTGCGAGAAGCTGTTGCGGATGGGCTTGGTCTTCCAGTCGGTGTTCTGTCCGCTGCTCACCAATGCGAGCTTCTCGTAGTAGTCGTTGTCGAGGCTTCCGTCGGTAGACGTGTACAAGCCTGCCAGTCTTTCCAACTCCAGTTTCTGTGCAGCATTACAATAGTCGTAGCTGCTGAGGTCTGCGAAGCTGAGTTGGGGTGTGAACGTATAGCGGATGCGCACGGGCGACTGGCTCACGCGCTTGCGCTCGATCACAATCACACCGTTGGCGGCATTCTCGCCATAGAGGGCTGTGGCGGAAGCGTCCTTCAGAATGTCCACACGCTCGATGTCGTGGATATCGATATCATAGAGGGCTGAGAGACTCTGCTCCACACCGTCGATGACGATGAGCGGTGCGTTGAGTCCCACCTCGTCGTTGGTAGCGAGCGATGTGGTACTGCGGATCACCAGGTCGGGCACGCTGTTAGGGTTCGATCCGGCAGCATTGTTCTGCTGGATGTTGAGGCTGGGGTCGAGTGTTGCCAGGGTTTGCATGATGTTGGTTGGAGAGATGGTGAGGATCTCGTCGCCCGTAATGGTCTTGGCAGCACCGGTAAAGGTCTGCTTCTTACGGGTGAAGTAACCGTTCACCACCACATCGCTGATCTGCTTCGTGTCGCTTTTCATCATCACCTTCATGTCGTGGCCTGCCTTGATGGTCATGGTCTCCATGCCCATATACGAGAAGGTGAGCTTTTGTCCCTTGAGCTGGACAGACTTGAAGTTAAACCTACCGTTCACATCTGTGATGGTTGATACGTTGGCACCGACCACCTTCACTTGAACGCCGATCAGCGGTTCGTTGTCTTCCGCCGAACACACAATGCCGCTAATGGCATTGGCTCCTGGTTTGCCGTCGTTGACAACAACTGTCATCCCGCTGTTTTGTGCTTGGGCGCACATGGGAACTGCTGTTGCCATTAACGTGGCTGCAATTAAATATTTGTGCATCTATAATAAATTTGAGTCCTTATGATATATGGATGGGAGTCATCCATATGGGATTTCAATAAACAAGGCGTCCTCGCTACCCCTCCCGTTTGGAAAATCGGGTAGGCAAGGGTTGTAGCGAGGACGCCGTATGTGTTTTAATCTGAAAGGTTTGTCGTGATTACTTCACCAATACGACTTTGCCGCCAATGATGTTCAAACCTTTCTGCGGTGCGCTGAGTTTCACGCCCTGCAGATTGTAGATCGCTGATGGCTTGCTCTCAGCCTTCACATCGCTGATGCCACTGGCAATCTCACCCGCATACTTATATGAAATGGTGGTCTGACCCTCATCGAGCAAAGCATAATATGTGGTCTTGCCGTCGGCAGATGTAACTACGCCTGTGGTGTACCCCTCCGGTGTAGCTGGTTCTACAATGTGTGGCTGGTCGTATTCAGCAACATTATACTGCAGCGGAGTGACAGGCTGGGCAATGTCCGTGTAGGCATCATTCTTACGAGTGACAGCACCATAAAGTTTGAGCGTGCCGTCCTTCACTTCGTATGTCGAGAATGTCTCAGCGTTGTCCCCATTGTCAGTTGTCTCGTCATATCCGTCATAGGTAGCGATATAGTCCCAACTCATGTCGTCCTTATCCAGTCGCAGGAAGAAGATGTCGGTGTTGCCTTTAGCCTTAGTCTCTACTTCTGAGCCTTTAACAAACGGACAATTCTGTATATAGCTACCGCAAAGATAGAGATTGTCACCATTCGTAGTCAGAGAAGCCACTTCTGGACTAACAAGCGAGGAAGCACCTGAAACCCAATGATACACGCCATCGTAAGCTTTACCTGCTACAGTGGCATTCTCCACGTCTACACCTGCTACATAGAAGCCATTAAGTCCACCTGCATACGCGAATGAAGCCTCGTCCTTCTGCTCACCATTCACCTTGAGCACACCTTTAGAAGAATAGCCATTCACATTTACAGCCAGATAAAGTTTCTTGCCGTCACTTGTCAACTTGCCTGACTCTACATTGAATCCATAGTAACTTGTATCTTTATATGTGCCAGGACCGCCGAACACAACAGGGTATGACTTGGCACCGAGTGTTTCAACGTTGATCTCTGCAGCCGCAAAGTCAACATCCGAAGCTGTGCCCCATCCTGTATAAGAACCTGCAGTTACATTGCCTTCCTCAGAAGACATGATATCTGTAAACAACATACCAGCATAGAGCTTGCCGTTGGCATAGGCAAGACTGGTAACGTTGCAGCACACATTATCGCCATCCTGATAATATTCCGATACAGCCTGCAAGTCAGGATTGATGGTCGGGCGGAACAGGTTTGCAGCCACAACCGTACCGTCCTGGTCGATATGTGCCAGGAAGCCGTTTACTTTGCAGTAGTTGCCTGAGTTCTTGCCGGTCAGGGTCTTGCCACCGATGGTACCGCCAAGGGTGATCTTGTCATTGAAGTTACCTGCGATATACACACCGCCCTCACCGTCGGCAAGGATTGCGGTCACCTCACTGCGTCCGCCAGTGATGTCGAGTTTCCATACGGGATCGGCATCCAACTTGGAAGTAGCCTTTGCCACATAAGAGCCCAACGAAGCACCCTTCTTCTGGACGCCAGTCACCACGACATTACCGTCGGTAGTGATAACCATAGGAGTGGATACTTGTGCATATCCCTTCTCGATAGCATTGTCAAACTTGAGTTCTCCCTTGAGTTCTTGAGCCACAACAGGAGCCGTTGCAGCACATGAAAGCAATGCTGCCATAAACAGTGTAGAAATTTTCATACGTTTACCCTTATTTAAATACATATTGCGCCGGAAGTGCGCCGGCATGATACTCTCTCTCTGATGAGTCATTGTGTTAAAAAAACCAATAAACCCCAATAACTGTTGCAAAGGTATACATATTCTGATAAACAAGTGCATAAAAAGTCTCTTTTTCTTGTCAATCATGCAAAATCAGTAAAAATGGTACAAGATAACATCAATAATGTACCGCATCGGCAAGAGCATGCCAAGCGTTCCGAACGATAGTAGTCGACGCGTCCTCGCGTCGACCCACCCTCACGAAAGAATCGCCCAGCAAATATAGGAGGCGAAGCGCCCCCGCTTTGCCCTTAGCGCAACGAAGAAAATGTTTGTTTACAGAAACTACTGGAAGCCAATTCTTTCCAATGTATCTTCTTTAAGAAAGTCCCACTATAAAAACTATAAATTCAAGACATCAAACAATTCAGCTACTGTATAAACAGGCAAGGATGAATTCTTGAAATCTTTTGTATTGCGTGTTACTATACAATCGGCATTCGCTTTTGTTGCCGTGGCATTCTGCGTGGCATCTTCATAGTCTTTCCAACCAGAAGCCAGCATCTCCACGACAGTGTTTGCCTGCAGATCAAGGATTTCAGTAAATTCAGAGACAAATAGTAGGGATTGCGCCACGTTCTCATAATTGTACTTGTGAGCAACGAACATAGCCGTAACATAAGACAAGGCCAATGTTTGCAATTGCACCTTGCCCATATAGCCTAACGAGATAAGGCGATTGGCGGAATCCGCAAATTCACCACGCTGACAGACAAAGTCTATCAACACGTTGGTATCCACAAACACTTTCATAGACTATACTTTGCTTCTACCAATGCGTCAAGGCCGTCCTCGTCGGCAGGTACAGGTTTGCCGCCCTTCGCAGCCTTTGTCTTTACGAACTCCAACATCTTCAGAAACTCTTCGGTCTGAGAAAAAGGAACGGACTGATGTTGCTTCTTTGAACGTATCATATCTGCCAGACTTGCTACATACTCGTTGACCATTTCCTCCAAGCTTGAATGATGTTCCTTTGCGTAAGTTTCACCGTCCAAGTAAGCCCTGGGGTCATTGATTGTTATTTGATACATAATCTTTCTCCTTATATTCAAATATTTTATGCCGCAAAGATAATGCAAATGATCGCAAAGAAGGCTTCTTTCAATTTGCCGAGTGCAGCTTATCTTGGGCAAATATACGACTATTTCCTTTATCATCCAAATAATGTAACATTAAAGTATGTAATCCTCTATGCGCTAGGGGTTGCAGCGGGGACGCTGCACCTACTATAATAGTAGTCGACGCGTCCCCGCGTCGACCCACCCTCGTGAAAAGAATCGCCCAGCAAACTACAGGAGGCGAAGCGCCCCGCTTTGCCCTTAGCGCAAATGGAAATAACTAAGCCGCTTTAAAGTAAAAAGCCTGGTCTGATGATGCAAGAAGTCAACCATAACGGGTGTTTGACAATTGTCAACAAGATGCACGGCAATTGTCAAACAATCTCACGACAATTGTCAAACAATCTCACGGCAATTGTCAAATAATCCCACGACAATTGTCAAACAATCTCACGACAATTGTCAAATACCTTCACGACAATTGTCAACAACTGCATGCGACGGTATTCTTGCATCGTAGCACAAGGCTCCTTGCATGATCAAGACGTACTTCTTTTTGGTTTGATCCGCATAGCTTGAAGTGCTAAAACTGTCGGAATCCGCATCATTTTACATCTGTAGTAAGTCCTTCTGCCAGATCTCATATGATTGTAATTGGTCTAAATGGCGCGCAAAATACATATTGTTCTGTTTTCTTTCTTCCGTTTGGAAAAATAAATATATCTTTGCAATTTAATAAATTGGTGGATTACTGGTGAAGTGAAACCTATAAATGGCAACAGATATGAAAAAGGAATATGTAAATCCGTCGGTGAGTGTTGTGGAAATCAACAATGCCGGAATGTTGTGCAGTCGCGATGACATAAATAACATGGATTTTGAGGGCGGTAAGAACGAACAGAATGTCCACAAAGAATCATGGAGCGGCGAAGCGCTGTAAAGTGCGTGGCGTGCATTATCAAAGAAGTGCGCGCAAGGGCGTGACGAATTAAGGAAGACAAAAACAACAAGATACAGATGGAATACAACTTTAGAGAAATCGAAAAGAAGTGGCACCAGGAGTGGACGGAGAAAGAAATCTACAAGGTGACGGAAGACAACACGAAGAAGAAATATTATGTGCTCAACATGTTTCCCTATCCATCGGGAGCGGGACTTCATGTGGGACACCCATTGGGCTATATCGCATCCGACATCTATGCGCGCTACAAGCGCCTGAACGGATACAACGTGCTCAACCCGATGGGCTACGATGCCTACGGACTGCCTGCAGAACAATACGCCATCCAGACCGGTCAGCATCCTGAAAAGACCACCGTCGAGAATATCAACCACTATCGTGAGCAGCTCGACAAGATAGGTTTCTCTTTCGATTGGGACCGCGAGGTGCGCACCTGCGACCCCAAGTATTACCATTGGACGCAATGGGCTTTCCAGAAGATGTTCGGTTCGTTCTTCTGCAACAAATGCCAGAGTGCACAGCCGATAGACAAGTTGGTGAAACACTTCGAGGAGAAGGGTACCGAAGGCATCGATGTAGCGCAGAGCGAAGAACTCTCGTTTACCGCTGCAGAGTGGAAGGCATACGACGACGTGAAGAAACAGCAAGTGCTGATGAACTACCGTATTGCCTATCTCGGCGAAACGATGGTGAACTGGTGTCCGGGCTTGGGCACCGTGCTCGCCAATGATGAGGTGGTGAACGGCGTGAGCGAGCGTGGTGGCTACCCCGTGGTGCAGAAGAAGATGCAGCAGTGGTGCCTTCGCACGTCTGCCTATGCCCAGCGCTTGCTCGACGGTCTTGACACCATCGACTGGACAGACAGCATCAAGGAGACACAGAAGAACTGGATTGGCCGCTCGGAAGGTACAGAGGTGGTGTTCTCCGTGAAAGACAGCGATGTGAAGTTTACCATCTTCACCACCCGTGCCGACACGATGTTCGGCGTCACCTTCATGGTGCTCGCCCCCGAGAGTGAATATGTGGCACAGGTGACCACGCCCGAACAGAAGGAAGCCGTGGAAGAGTATCTGGCGTATGTGAAGAAGCGCACTGAGCTCGACCGTATGGCAAACCACAAGGTGACGGGCGTATTCTCGGGCAGCTATGCCGTCAATCCGTTTACGGGTGATGCCATCCCTGTGTGGATTTCAGAATACGTGCTGGCAGGCTACGGCACAGGAGCCATCATGGCAGTGCCTGCCCACGACAGCCGCGACTATGCTTTCGCCAAGCATTTTGGCTTGCCGATCATCCCGCTCATCGAGGGTGCCGATGTCTCAGAGGAAAGTTTCGATGCCAAGGAAGGCATCGTGACCAACTCGCCGGTGGAAGGTCATCAGAGCATGGACGGCTTCTCGCTCAACGGTCTGACCGTGAAGGAAGCCATTGCAGCCACGAAGAAGTTTGTTACTGAGAAGGGCATCGGCCGTGTGAAGGTAAACTACCGCTTGCGCGATGCCATCTTCTCCCGCCAGCGCTATTGGGGCGAACCGTTCCCAGTGTACTACAAGGACGGTATGCCACAGATGGTGCCCGAAGAGTGCCTGCCCCTCGAATTGCCCGAGATAGAAACCTACAAGCCTACGGAAACCGGCGAGCCGCCATTGGGCAGAGCCAAGAAGTGGGCTTGGGATGCAGCAAAGAAGGAAGTGGTGGACAAGAGTCTGGTGGACAACAAGACGGTGTTCCCGCTGGAGCTGAACACCATGCCGGGCTTTGCAGGTTCGTCTGCCTACTATCTGCGCTATATGGATCCGCACAACGACACCACCCTCGTGAGCAAGGAAGCCGACGAATATTGGCAGAACGTAGACCTCTACGTGGGCGGCACCGAGCATGCCACCGGTCACCTGATCTATTCCCGCTTCTGGAACAAGTTCCTCTTCGACCAGGGCGTGAGCTGCAAGGAAGAGCCTTTCCAGAAGTTGGTGAACCAGGGCATGATACAGGGCCGTTCCAACTTCGTCTACCGCATCAACTCCGACGACCATTCCAAGGCACCCGTATTCGTGAGCCTCGGTCTGAAAGACCAATATGAGACCACGCCTATCCACGTGGACGTGAACATCGTGAGCAACGATGTGCTCGACGTGGAGGCTTTCAAGGCATGGCGACCCGATTATGAGAACGCCGAGTTTATTCTCGAAGACGGCAAGTATGTATGCGGCTGGGCTATCGAGAAGATGTCGAAATCGATGTTCAACGTGGTGAACCCCGACATGATTGTAGAGAAATACGGAGCCGACACGCTGCGTCTCTACGAGATGTTCCTGGGTCCGGTGGAGGCAAGCAAGCCTTGGGATACCAACGGCATTGACGGTTGTCACCGTTTCCTCAAGAAGTTCTGGAACCTCTTCAACGAAGTGGATGACGCCGAGGTGACGCCCGAGCAGTTGAAGAGCGTGCACAAGCTCATCAAGAAGGTGAGCGAGGATATCGAGAAGTTCTCTTACAACACGTCGATTTCCGCCTTTATGATCTGTGTGAACGAGTTGCAGCAGCTCAAGTGCCACAACAAGCAGTTGCTCACCAACCTGGTGGTGCTCATCGCTCCCTTTGCTCCGCATATCGCCGAGGAACTGTGGCAGCGCATGGGCGGCGAGGGCAGTGTGTGCGATGCTCAATGGCCGAAGTGGGAAGCGAAGTATCTCGTGGAAAGCCAGATGCAGCTCACCATCTCGTTCAACGGCAAGGCACGTTTCCAGATGCTGTTCCCTGCTGATGCCGACAACCAGGCTATCCAGGATGCCGTGATGGCTGACGACCGTGCCCGCCACTATATGGAAGGCAAGAACGTGGTGAAGGTCATCATCGTGCCCAAGAAGATTGTCAACGTCGTGCTGAAGTAAGTTACACCTTATTATATTATATATATAGATATGATGAAGAATCAGGCATTGTGGAACGAGATCAAGGATTATCTGCTGATCACCCTTGGTCTCATCCTCTACACTTTCGGCTGGACGGTGTGGATGTTGCCATACCAGATTGTGACGGGAGGCGTGACAGGTATCGCCGCCATCATCTTCTATGGTACGAAGATACCCATCTACTTGTCGTATTTCGTCATCAACCTGGGTCTGTTGGTGGTGGCATTGAAGGTGCTCGGATTCAAGTTTATGGTCAAGACCATCTATGCCATCTTCATGCTGTCGTTCCTGTTGTGGCTGGCGCAAGAACTGTTGACGCGGCCCGACGGAAGCCTGATACAGGTGTTGGGCGCAGACAACCCGTTCATGTCACTGCTCATCGGTACGGCATTCACGGGAACTGCATTGGCGGTGGTCTTCCTCAACAACGGCAGTACGGGCGGCACGGATATCATTGCCGCCGTGGTGAACAAGTATCATAACATCTCGCTGGGCAACGTGCTGATCGTCATAGATATCTGTGTGATAGGCAGTTCGCTCCCCGTGTTTGCCAACAAGTATGGCTTCGACCAGGGCTTGAAGATGATGATCTTCGGTTTCAGCGCCATGATTGTGGAGAACTTCGTGCTCGACTATGTGATGAATGCCCGCCGCGAATCCGTGCAGTTCATGATCTTCTCGAAGAAGTATATGGAGATTGCCGACGCCATTGCACGCAAGATGGACCACGGTGTGACGATACTTGACGGTCACGGCTGGTATACGGGACAGGAGATGAAGGTGCTCTGTATATTGGCAAAGAAGCGGGAGAGCGTCAACATCTTCCGTCTGATCAAAATCATAGACCCCAACGCCTTTGTCAGCCAAAGCTCCGTCATCGGTGTGTTTGGTGAAGGCTTTGATCCTATCAGGGTAAAGGTGTCGGAGAAGCATCGTCAGAAACTGGCGAAGCATGTGCCGGCAGAAGAACAATAAGCATATGAAGATTGTATTTGCTACCAACAACACAAACAAACTTGCCGAGATACGGGATATGCTCGGCAGCGATTTTGAAGTACGCTCACTCAACGACATCGACTGTCACGATGACATCCCCGAGACGTCGACCACACTTGAAGGCAACGCCCTGCAAAAGGCACAGTATGTAAGCAAACGTTATGGCATGGTCGTATTTGCCGACGACACCGGACTCGAGGTGGAAGCCCTCCATGGCGAACCGGGCGTTCATTCTGCCCGTTATGCCGAGGGAACAGACCATGACAGCGAGGCGAACATGCGCAAGCTGCTGGCGAAGATGGGCGACACCGACAACCGCAAAGCCCGGTTTCGCACGGTGATAGCCTTGATACGTAACCAGCCCGATGACATTGTCACCTTCTTCGAAGGAAAGGTGGAAGGCGAGATCATAAGGGAAAAGAGGGGCGGCAGCGGTTTTGGCTACGACCCCATATTCGTTCCACAGGGCTACGACAAGACATTTGCCGAACTGGGCATGGAGGTGAAGAACCGTATCTCACACCGTGCCAAGGCAGTAGAAAAACTCGTGGCTTATCTGAAAAGTCTGAAGAAGGTGCAGTAGAAAGCACCTTCTTCAGAAAATATCCCCCTTTTTAGATGTATCTTCCCCCCTAAAAAGGGCATGTCGTTTGTAATTTTGCGGTGGAAACAAATCAATACTAAGACCAACATGCAAATCAAACGACTTTCATGGGCATTGCTCCTTTCTGCTGCAATGCTCCCTGCATCAGCCGTAACGAAAGAAAAGACGCCTGCCTTCCCCGGTGCGGAAGGTTTCGGCCGCTATGTCACAGGTGGACGTGGCGGGGCGGTATATCATGTGACATCACTTGAAGACGATGGCTCTGTAGGCACGCTCCGTTGGGCGTTGAGCCAGAAAGGCACCCGCACGGTAGTGTTCGATGTGTCGGGAACCATCTTCCTCAAATCCGAACTTAGTCTCTCGCAGGGCAACGTGACCATTGCCGGACAGTCGGCTCCGGGTGACGGCATCTGTGTGGCAGACTATCCGTTCACCATCAAGGCGAGCAATGTCATTATCCGTTATATGCGTTTCCGCTTGGGAAACCGACAGGTGGCATACCATGAGGGCGACGGACTTGGCGGCATGGACCAGCAGAACATCATCGTAGACCACTGCTCCGTGAGTTGGAGCATCGACGAGTGTCTGTCTGTATACGGTTGCAAGAACCTCACCGTGCAGTGGTGTCTCGTCTCGCAAAGCCTGCGCAACTCGGGTCATACCAAGGGTGCGCACGGTTATGGCGGCAACTGGGGCGGTTCGGGTGCCACTTATCATCACAACCTGATGGCACACCACGACTCGCGCGTGCCCCGTCTTGGTCCCCGTCCTTCCACACAGGAAGACGAGCGCATGGATCTCCGCAACAATGTCTTCTACAACTGGGGCGGCAACGGTTGCTATGGCGGTGAAGGCATGAACGTGAACATCGTCAACAACTATTACAAGCCGGGACCTTACACCTTCAAGAAGAGCACCCAGATACAGCAGCGTATCGCCGGCATCGGCATCCGCACATCAGAATATACAGGACATGACACCTCGACACCCAATGCCTGGGACAAGATGTGGCACGTGTGGGGTACGTTCTATGTGAACGGCAACGTCAATCCGGCACAGAAAGCCGTGACCAACGACAACTGGACCTACGGCATCAAGAACCAGATAGACAACTCGAAGTGCGACTACACCTTCAACAGTACGGTAGAGAGCGAGATGAAGCTTTCCGCCCCCATCAACTTCATGGGCGTGACCACCCATACGGCAGAAGATGCCTACGCCCGTGTGCTGGACTATGCGGGCGCCTGTCTGCACCGTGATGCGGTAGACAAGGTGATGGTGAGCGACGCGAAGAACTGTGGTGCCACCTATACGGGCAGCACGAGCAGCATGCCTGGCATTATCGACTCACAGGACGACCTCAAGCCGAAGAATGCTGCTTCTGACTGGAGTGCATGGCCTACGCTGTCGTCTACAGCAGCCCCTGCCGATACGGATGGCGACGGTATTCCCGACGAATGGGAGACAGCACACGGCTTGAACCCCAACGATGCTGCAGACGGCAAGGCAAAGAACGACGACGGATATACCAACCTCGAAGTGTATCTCAACAGCATTGTGGAAGACATCACCACCAAGCAGAACGAGGGCGGCACGTTTGAGGGAGCCGTAGAGGAAGACGCTCAGGAAAGTGCCGAATACGAATTGAACCAGGAAACCTCCAATGGCGACTGGACCTTCTCGAATGATTTCAGCATCACCACATCCAAGGGATATGCGGAAGGAAAAGGCTGTGGAATGGCAGGCATCAAGTATTCCAGAGGCGTTGATTTCACCATCAATATCCCCGCAGGCATGGCTGTCACCAAGGTGGATATACAAGCTTACGGCAATGACGACAACAATGACGCCTATCTGCAGAAGTTGGGCGACCAGGAATATGGAACCGCAGAATATGTTTTTCCCTCCCGTTCGGGCAACGAAAGCAAAAGCTATTCAATAGACCTCCCGTCACCGGTATCAGGAACATTGCCTTTCAAGTTTAACGGAGCACAGGTTGTGGCTACATTCAAACTTTATGTAACGACGACGACAGGAATCAAGACGATTACTGTCAGCAAGGAAAGCAAAGCCTATAGGCTCGACGGCAAACAAGTGCCGGGCAACTACAAGGGCGTGGCTGTGAAGGACGGCAAGAAGATAATCATCCAATAATCAATCAATAATCACATTACTTATGTACAAATCAAAACTAATCTCAAGGCTCGGACTCCTCTGTCTGTTCCTGCTCACCACGCTGGTGGCAAAGGCAGACTTCCGGGACATTAAGGTGGATTTGACCAACGGCGGACTTCTCACTTCCGAGGAGCAATCCGCCCAGTCGAGTGTCACCTTCGGCGTTGCTGTCGCGGAAGACGGCACCGTGAGTCGTGTGGCGGCAGATGCAGCAGATGCCAATGCCGTGATCACATGCAAGTTTCATTCCTCAGACCATGGCATGCAGAATTTCTCTGCTACCGTGCCCGTGACAGGACCCGTAAAGATCACTTTCGGTTCTTGTGCCTGGGGCGGCAATGTGTCTGTAAAGAACGCTGCCGGCACCGAGGTGGCAAGCATGAATACCAACAATGGTGCATGCTATCACAACGACAAGACAAAGAATGTGGTGTCTTGCCGTTACAATGGCACGGAGGCTACCACGCTGACCATCTCCGGTGGCAGTTATGTTCCTTACTTTGCAGTGGAAGCTGCTGAGGCTGTCAGCGAAGCTACCTTCACCTATAGCTTGGGTGATGTGGAAGCCGAGGGCGTAGTGCCCGCAGCAGAGAAGGCAGAAGTGGGAACCAACTACACGCTGCCCATCAACCGTACACTCTATGTGGCAGGCAAGACGCTCACCGCATGGACCGACGGCACCAACAGCTACAAGCCGGGCGAAACCATCACGGTTCCTTCTGCTGATGTGACGCTCACGCCTGTATTTACCGCCAATGCGAAGAACCTCGCAGACCGCACAGAGGCTGTGAACCTTCTTTTCGATTTCCAGCGCAAGAACGGCGCTCCTCTCCTTGCCTATCAGAACAAGACGGGTATCTATGTAACGCAAGCCCAGGTGGGCGACGAGACCATCGACGTGAAACTCGACTTCGACACCAACAACGGTGGCAAGATCAACAACGGCAACTGGACTGATTGGGCACAGATGAACTCGGGCACCAAGCTCACCGTTCCCTCTGCCAAGGGTGCTGTGGTGACAATCGAGGCATATTCTGCTCCGACCACGACCACCATCGACGGACAGACAGACTATACAACCAACGGCAATAGCATTACCTATACCGTAGGCAGCAAGGCAGAGACCATCGACATCGTGATTGGCGACGGTTCTTACTACCGCACGTTCAACATTGTGCTTCCTGTCGCAGAGAACGAAAGTGGCAAGACTTATACCAACGAGGCAACCAAGGTGGTGTTCGCCATGAGCGACAAGGACAATCCTGGCGCATACACCACAGAACCGACAGACGCTTTCAGCACGATCGCCTTTGATTATGGAGATTGTACGATAGGTGATAACAAAAACAACTATACCGTAGACATTACGAATCCTGACGGCACTTCAACAGGCGTGACTGGTATGATGTTTATGCCTGCAGGTAAAACGAAGGAGCTGAACTGGTTTGTTCGTCCTGCCGTAGGATTGACCTTCACACCTGTAAAGGTGAAAGGCTATATCAACCGTTGTGGTACTGATTCGGAGAAGGGTGTGACGGTTTCTGCCCACAAGGCTGATGGAGAAGTGATCACGCTGGGCACTTACACGGCATGGCGCCAAGGCAAGAGCTCTTCGGGCAAGGCTTATGATTCTGAGGCAGTAAGCAGTTATGAAATCACATTGTCTGCAGCACAGCAGGCTAAGCTCGCAGGAACAGACGGATTCTATCTGACGGCTACTGTCGGAGTAGGTTCTGCCAAATGTGGTGCTTTCGGTGAGGTGACTATCGAAGGTACAGTGAACGGAACGGTTGAGGCTGTCAACAAATACACCGTTGCACTCGCTGCCGCTCCTGCAGAAGGAGGCAAGGTATCCATCTACCCGAACTCTGACGAATATGTTGAGAACGATGAGGTGACCCTTACCGCCACCAAGAACTTCGGTTATAAGTTTGTCAACTGGACCGACAAGGACGGCAAAGAGGTGTCTACTGAAGCCAAGTTCAAATACACGGTTACGGAAGACCAGACCCTGACCGCCAACTTCGAGAAGGTCAACACCTATGCACTCGACATCAAGGTGGAAGGCGGAGCCAACGACTATATGGTATCTCTCTCTCCTGCCGCTACGGTGGTAGACGGAAAGAGCATGTATGAAGAGGGCACCAAGGTGACCATCACCGCCTCTTCCAACCCAATCCTCACCTTTACCAACTGGGACAATGGCGAGACAGCATCCGAGATGCCTGTCATCATGAACGAGAACAAGGCGTTCACCGCCTCTTATTCCGCTATCGACTATATCGTGGGTTGGGACTTCGTGCAGAGCGGCAACGTGGGACGTGCGGCTGACTTCGCAGCTGCCGACAACGATGCTGTGAGTCTTGTGATGCGCAATGAGGCTGGCGACGAGCAGGGCTGGCTCGACAAGAGTCAGTCAAATGGCGGCTATGAAGGTCGTCCGGCTGCTGTCAACTGGCGCACAGGTGCAAGCAACGGCGATGTGGGCTACTACTACTGGCAGACCATGTTCAATGCTTCCTCCTTCACCGACATCAAGGTGACCACCGCGATGGCATACAACTACAATGCTTACCAGCGTCAGCTCGTGGAGTATTCGCTTGACGGCGAGAACTGGGAGTCTGTAGGCACTATCAATATCAGCGGCGTGAAGAACTGGACCGATGCCACCTTCTCTCTGTCTGCCAAGGCAAACAATCAGGCTAAGGTATACCTCCGCTGGAGAAGCGACAAGACTTCTTCTGTAGACGGTACAAGTTCGAAGAACGACGGCATCGCCCTCGGTGCCACCTATATCACCGGTACGCAGAAACTCGTTGACGACGGCACGGCTCCTGTGCTTGTCTCTTCTGTTCCAGCAGACCAGTCTACGGGTGCATCTGCCAACGGCAAGATTGTGCTCACCTTCGACGAGAAAGTGAAACTCACAGACAACGCCAAGGCTACCCTGGGCGACATGGACGTGACACCTGTGGCAAGCGGCAAGACCGTGATCTGCGAGTACAAGGGTCTCGACTATTCTACCGACTATAAGTTTACCCTTGCCGCCGGCTCCGTGAGCGACCTCACCGACAATGCCGTGGCAAAGGATATTGTCATCAACTTCCAGACCAAGGTGAAGCCTGCTGTGACCAAGGGCGCATACGACTTCGTGGTTCCTGATGACGGAACGATTACCGAAGCCCTCACCGCTGCCAACAAGCGTGGCACATCGGCTACCGACCGTTTCCGCATCTTCATCAAGAACGGCACCTATGTGTTCGACACCAACGGCACTACCACAGGTGGCGACGGCAACACCTATGACGACCCGCGCTCTTACCTCACCGCACCTTATGTATCGTTCATCGGCGAGTCGATGGAAGGCGTGACCATCACCAACAAGACTCCTGACGCTACTTGGAACAACGGCTACGGACAGGCTTGTCCGCTTGAGGGTATCGGCAAGGGCGACGTGCTCATCATCCAGAAGGGTGGTCACGATGCCTACTTCCAGAACCTCACCATCAAGACATCTATGGGCGATGCACACGGACGCGACATTGCACTCAACGACCAGTCTAACCGCACCATCTTCAAGGATGCCCGCCTTTGGGGCTATCAGGACACCTATGTGTCCAACAGTGATGCAGGCAAGTTCTACTTCGAGGGTGGCGTGCTCCGCGGCCGCACCGACTACCTCTGCGGCAAGGGTGACGTGTTCTACAACGAAGTGACCTTGCAGCAGTGCGGCACAGGCGGCTACCTCGCCGTACCGTCGAAGCCCAAGAAGTATGGCTACGTGTTCTACAACTGCTACATCAAGAAAGAGACCAAGGATGTGACCTTCACCCTCGGTCGTCCTTGGGGCAGCGGCACACCTATTGCCTGTTACATCAACACCAAGATGGACGCTGCTCCTATCGGTGACGGATGGTCGGAGATGAGCGGCGGTTGGCCGGCACGCTTTGCCGAGTACAACTCCTATCTCACCACGGGTACACAGCTTGACCTCAGCGGCAGAAAGACACTCTTTGGCGCCTATACGAAGGACGGCGTGAAGTATCCTGCTTCACATGCCAACGACCCTGTGCTCACGCTCGATGAGGTGAAGACCATGAGCATCCACAATGTGATGGGTCAGGACGACGACTGGGATCCTACGGCGCTCACCGAGCAGGCCAACGCTCCTGCCAACGTGAAGCTCATCGGCACCCAGCTCTCTTGGGACAACAGCAACTATGTGCTCCTTTGGGCTGTGTGCAAGAACGGCGAGGTGGTAGGTTTCACCACTGAACCATCCTACACCGCAGACGACGCTACCGCCCAGTGGAGTGTTCGCGCTGCCAACGAGATGGGCGGTCTGAGCGAGGCAACAAAGGCAACAACCACGACTACCGGCATCAGCAACGTAGCCACAGACGCCAATGTGAAGACCGTGCGCTATTACAACATGAAGGGTATGCAGGTGGCAGCCGACTATCAAGGCGTTGTCATGAAGGTGACGACCTTTACCGACGGCACAACCGCTACCGAGAAGATACAGAACAAATAATACATGATTGATCACGAAAGGAGCTGAAGGGCTGCAACCGCTATGCTGCGGGAGTCCCTTTAGCTCCTTTTGTTTATCCAAAATCCAACAAAGAATATGAAAAACCACAGTTTCTCTAAATCCCTGTGCCTGCTCACACTCGCCTTGTTGTCTGCCGGCACCCTGAAAGCACAGACGGAACAACCCGTGCAGAAGGCGCTTTATGACTTTGTCGTGCCCGACAACGGAGACTTCAAGGCTGCGATTGCCGCTGCCGACAAGCGTGCAGACACAGGCAAGCGCTTCCGCATCTTCATCAAGAAGGGCAACTATCAGATTCCTGCCAACACCAAGAAGATGGTCGAGGGCACCGACGGCAAGCAATATCCCAGTGCTACCACTTATCTCTCGTCACCCAACGTGTCAATCGTAGGAGAAGACCGCGACGGCGTGGTGCTTGTCAACACCGTGCCCCAGATCTATGTGGAGTCAAAGTGGGGACCGCAGTGTCCGCTTGAAGGCATCGGTAGGGGAGACGTGCTCTATATGGAGCCTACCGCCAAGAACACCTATTTCCAGGACTTCACCATGAAGAGCGGCATGCCCGACAAGACGGGACGTAACATCGTGCTCAACGACAATGGCGACAAGACCATCTGCAAGAACATGTGCCTGTGGGCTTTCCAGGATACCTATGTGTCGCACAATGAGGGCAGCCGATACTATTTCGAGGGTGGCGTGCTCCGCGGCCGCACCGACTTCCTCTGCGGCAAGGGAGACGTATATTATAATAAGGTGGAACTGCTGGTCTGCGATGCCGGCTATATCGCCGTGCCTTCCGTGCCGCGCAAGTATGGCTATATCTTCAAAGACTGTGTCATCAAGGACGGCTCTACCAAGCATGACATCAACAACCGCTATACCCTCGGTCGTCCGTGGGGCAAGGGCACGCCTATTGCCCTCTTCATCGACACCAAGATGGAGGTTGTTCCCTCTGCCGTGGGATGGAACGAGATGAGTGGCGGTTATCCGAAGCGTTTCGCCGAATACAACTCTCATACAGTAGACGGCAAGGTGATCGACCTCAGTGGTAGAAAACTGGGTTATGAGGCTTTCGACAAGCGTGATGAAAACGGCAAGCCTGTCAACCCACGCAAGGAATACAACTATCCTGTGCTCTCTAAGGAGGAAGCTGCCGTTCCTACGCTTGAGACAGTGATGGGGGCAGAGGACGGTTGGAACCCCACGGCATATACCCGTCAGGCTCCCCAGCCCACCAATGTTCGTCTGACAGGCAAGAAGCTCACGTGGGACAACAGTGACCAAGTGCTCCTTTGGGCGGTCTGCCAGAATGGCAAGGTCATCGGTTTCACCACCCGTCCCCAGTTCACCGTGAAGAATACCAAGGCAAAATACGCCGTTCGTGCAGCCAACGAAATGGGAGGCTTGGGAGAAGCTGTGGAGGCAAAATAATCAGAGAGTTACTTGTTTATATAAATACGTTGTATTACATTTGCACGCAAACGGTATAATACATAGATTATGGCAACAACAGTAACACGCATTCCAGCATCATTCAGATTTCAAAGCACCCTGCTTGAAGAACTGAAAGAACGGGCGAAAAGCAACAATCGTAGTCTTAACAACTATGTGGAAAGCCTGCTTATCGGTATATTGCATCCTTCCAAGGAGCAAGAACCAAATTCCATTACCCCAGAATTGCAGGCTCGATTAGATGCAGCCCGTGAGGAATATAGAAGAGGAAACTTTGTCAGATGTTCAAATAGGCAAGAACTTCAAGATTATTTGGATTCTCTATGACGTATATTTTAGATTTCGTGGAACTGGACGGACATTATCACGACAAGTGACGAGACCTCGTCATTCGTTATCATTATACTGCGGGACTCATATCCCGCAGTTTTTTGTTTCTATAGAGCGGCATAGAGGCATGGGGTTGATGAGTCTGCTATGAGAGGACGAAGTTTCGTTCGTATTTCCGCCTTATCCCGTTAAATTGTTGTAAATACAATTAATATTTAGAGACAATAACATTTCATCTGCCTCGTCGTAGGTTTACGCCATTTTATATGCGAAAATGTAGATTATACGGGGCTAAACCGGGATAGAAAACAAATATTCCACTCTATGTTTACAAAATTCCCCCTCATCTTGTACATAAAAATTGTACTTTTGTCGCCGTATCGTGAAGAAACGCTAAAACCAACAACGGAATTATTATTTTACAAACTTATCTAAAACCAAGTTAGCATGAACAAAAGCAAATCAACAAGTGCTTTCACCAAAATGCTATGCTTATTGCTTCTACTCTTGTGGATGCCGATTTGTGGGGCATACGCCCAAAGCATTCTCGTGAAAGGAACTATCTTCGACTCGCAGAATGAGCCGGTGATAGGTGCTACAATTCAGGAAAAGGGCAAGAAAACAAATGCCGTTTCCGACCTCGATGGTAACTTCCAGATCAAAGTTGCCAAGGGTGCAAAGCTCGTCGTTTCCTATATAGGTATGGAAACGCAGGAAGTCACTGCATCCGACAAGCCAATGACAATCCGCCTCGCCGACAGCAAGCAGACGCTCGACGATGTGGTGGTCGTTGGTTATACCAGCAAGGCACGTAAGGACCTTACCGGTTCGGTAGGTTCTGTGAGCGGTGCCAAGCTTGCTGCGGTTCCTGTATCTTCGGCTGCCGAAGCCCTTCAGGGTAAGATTGCCGGTGTGCAGATTACCACAGTCGACGGTCAGCCAGGTGCCGACATCAACATCCGCGTGCGTGGTGCTACGTCTGTAACCCAGAGCAACCAGCCTCTTTTCATCGTTGACGGTTTCCAGGTGGACAACATCAACGATATTCCGTCTACTGATATCGCTTCTATCGACGTGTTGAAAGATGCCTCCCTCACCGCCATCTATGGTGCCAAGGGTGGTAACGGTGTTGTGGTGGTCACCACCAAGTCGGCTAAGGCTGGCAAGGTGCAGGTGGGCTTCAACGGCCGTCTCAGCGTTTCTTCTCTCGCCCGTTCAATGGATATGATGAACACATTTGAGTTCGTGGATTATCAGTATGATCGTGCCGCTGCCAACGGCAACCGCTCTACATGGGCAAAGCCATTCCGTGGCAACTTCGGTAACCCGAAAGACTTGGAGCTCTATAAGAACGAGGCTACCAACGACTGGCAGGACGAAGTGCTCGGCAACAACCCGATGAACTATTCAGCCAACGTGACTGTTGGTGGTGGTAGCGAGAGCACCCGTTTCAACCTCTCACTTACCCAGTCGGAAGACCAGGGTATCATTATGGGATCGGGCGTTCGCCGTACCAACATCAACCTCAAGCTCAACACCAAGATCACCAAGAACCTGGAGTTCACCTACAACCCGAAGATTTCCTATCGTCGTGATGAAGGTGCCGGTGGTGACAACATCGGTTCGGGCGGTCTCGTAGACGTGCTCCGCTATCGTCCTACAGCCGGTCTCCGTGGCTGGGGTTCTTACGAAGAGATGGAGAATGCTGCAGATGCCAGCAACTTCCTCCTTACCAACCCGGTCAGCGATATCCAGACCAACACCCAGAAGAAGCACGCTTACAACATCATCAACCAGTTTGCTTTGAAGTGGAGTCCCATCAAGGGTCTCGTGCTCCGCAGCGAGGGTAACTACAACATCACCTTCCGTGACACCCAGCGCTACTACGGTTGGCAGACCACCACTGCACAGAAGTCAGTGCACCAGTCTCGCCCTGTGGCACAGCTCACCAAGCGCACGACAGAATCCTACACATGGACCAACACCGCTTCTTATGATATGACCTTCAAGGACAAGAACAACATGTCGTTCCTCCTCGGTCAGGAAATCTATCACAGCCAGTATAAGGAGAACAAGCAGAGTGCTCACCTCTTCGCTACCGATATCGACGCCAACACCGCGCTCAACAACATGGCGCTTGGCCAGCCTTACGCAGAAGATACCTATACGTTGCGCTCTACAGCCAACCGCACGGCTTCGTTCTTCGGTCAGGTTTCTTACAACTACGACCACCGCTACCTCATCTCCGGTACACTCCGTGCCGACGGTTCTACCAAGTTTGCTCCCGGCAACCAGTGGGGTTACTTCCCCTCTATCTCCGGTGCATGGGTGATCAACAAGGAGAAGTTCATGAAGGACATCAAGTGGATAGACCAGATGAAGCTCCGCGTAGCATACGGTCTTGCCGGTAACAACAACATCAGCGATGACCTCTGGCGCTTCCTCTATTCTACAGGCACAACAGGCGGTCCTGGCTTCAGCGAGTCTACTGCCGGTGGCGAGCTTTACTATGGCACACCAAGCAAGTATCCTAACCACGACATCAAGTGGGAGACCACCATCACCCGCAACTTGGCTATGGACATCTCGCTCTTCCACGGACGTCTGAACATCACTCCTGAGGTTTACTGGAACACCACCCGCGACCTTCTCTATGAATCAACTATCCCTGGCGTTTCCGGTTATACCAAGCAGATGCAGAACATCGGTCGTGTAGCCAACAATGGTTGGGAACTCACTGTCAATGGTGATATTCTCCGTGGCAAAGACTTCGTGCTCAGCGGCAACTTCACTCTTGGTCACAACAAGATGACCATCAAGAAGCTCAACGCTACCGACGGCAACACACCTCTTTATAACTCCTCTTCACGCTGGAAGTCTGCACTGGACAAAGACTACGTGATGCAGGTGGGTGGTGAGCTTGGCCTCTTCTACGGTTTCGAGTATGACGGTCTCTACACCTTCGACGAGTTCTATTATCCAGCAGGCAACAGCTTCTTGGCTACACCTAACAAGAAGACTTCGCTCAACGGCATGCTCATCGGCGGTACGGCTACCGACGGTTATGAGGGCAACACCGGCAACGGTATCTATGCCTCTACCAACTCCGGCTACTCTACACTTCCTGGCAAGATCCGCCTGAAAGACAGAAACGGCGACGGTCAGATTGACGAGAAGGATATGACAGTCATCGGTAACACCAACCCGAGATGGCAGGGAGGTTTCGGTATCTCTGGCCAGTGGAAGAACTTCGACTTCACAGCCAACTTCACCTACATGCTCGACTTCGACGTATACAACGCTACGGCATATGCGCTCTCTTCTTCATCGAAGAACCAGAACGACTTCTATAACGTATACTCCAAGTTCGCTTCCAAGCGCTGGCGCTATACAGCACCTGTAGGCATGGTAGACGGTGACGGCCACAACATCGCTGGCGAGACCCTCTACAAGAATACCTATATCACAGGCGCACTTGACATGTACAGAGAACTCAACGCCAATGCCACCTTGTGGAACCCCGCTGACGTGATTACCAATGTGATGAACTCCTACTTCGTGGAAGACGGTTCGTTCATCCGTTGCACCGACGTGACCATCGGCTACACCTTGCCGCGCTCTATCATGAAGAAGATCGGCATCGAGAAGATCCGCGCTTACGTTTCCGCATCC
Source organism: Lachnospiraceae bacterium (assembly GCA_963654295.1). Lineage (GTDB taxonomy): Bacteria > Bacteroidota > Bacteroidia > Bacteroidales > Bacteroidaceae > Prevotella. The sequence goes on from CAVJZZ010000004.1 coordinate 60,090, forward strand.
AACCTCTTCATCCTCACCAACTACTCCGGTTATGATCCCGAGGTTGACGTGCAGTCTGGTTTGACTCCTTCTATGGACTACAACCGCTACCCACGTTCACGCACCTTCTCATTCGGTCTTAACGTAACCTTCTAACAGAATAACTAAAGAAATCTGAACAATATGAAAATCAACAAGATATTTATCGGTGGACTGGCTGTTCTGTCGCTGACGGCATGTAACGACTTCCTCGATGTTGACCCTGCAACCGATGCAGTCAGCAAGGATCTCGTCTACAACAGTGCGAGCGAGGTGGACAAGGCACTCAACGGTGTCTATGCGTCGCTTCTCTCCAGCGAGACGTTCGGCAAGAACCTCTACACCACATACCAACTCAACAGTGATGTCGACTTCGTCACCAAGACCAGTGAAACTGCCGCAGGCAACCTGCCGCAGCGCTTCGACACCCGTGCTGATGCCAGCAACATCAACAAGTTGTGGAACGCTCTCTATTCCGGCGTGGAAACCTGCAACGAGTTTATCAACGGCTTGGAGGAATCCAGCATCTATGTGCAGCAGACAAAGACGGTGATAGAGACCGACGAGAACGGCGGCGAGAACACCACCAAGGAAGTGCCCGATGTGACCGACCTTACCCAAAAGATGGGAGAAGCCAAGGTGGTTCGTGCCATGTTCTACCATGAGCTGCTCTCCTATTGGGGTGACATTCCGTTCACCCTCAAGGGCACAGACCAGACCAATAACCTCTTCCCGCCTGTGACCGACCGTCAGAAGGTGAGCGATGCGCTCATCGCTGACCTCAAGGAGGCAGCAGAGTATATGAAGTCTGACCAGGATGCTACCCTCGATGCGCCCGAGCGTATCTCTCAGGAGGCAGCCTATGCCATGATTGCCCGCTTGGCACTTCAGGCTGGCGGCTACTCGCTCAACCACGATGCAGGAGACTCCAAGAACTATAAGATGACCCGTCCCGACAACTACAAGGACTACTATCAGATTGCCCGCGACTATGCCAAGAAGGTGATCGATGCCGGCGGTCACGCCTTGAGCAAGAGCTATCGCCAGGTGTTCATCGACGAGTGTAACTTCATCACGTCTCAGGGTGATGATCCTATCTTCGAGATACCTTTCGCCAAGGAATATAGCGGAGCATGGGGTTACAGCCAGGGTCCGAAGAGTGAACTGGACACCAGCGACGACACCAAATACACCACCTCAAGTTGGGGTAAGACCAATGCCGATGCACGCGTGTCACGCTTCTATGCCTACATGTTTGCCGACGGTGATGCACGCCGCGACTATGTTTGCGGTCTTTGGGGCTACAGCAACAAGGGTGTGCCTTCTATCGCTATCGACTACACCTTATATAATAATAAGTGGTCGAAGCTGTGGAACACCATCGGTCTTGGCAGCACTACTACCGACAACACCGGTATCAACTTCGCTTACATCCGCTATGCCGACGTGCTCCTGATGTTTGCCGAGGCAGAAAACGAAGTGAACGAAGGTCCTACACAGGATGCTATCGACGCTGTGGAGCAGGTGCGCAAGCGTGCCTTCGAGGATGGCGGTGACTATCACCTTGCTGCCAGCCAGAAAGACTCCAAGGAACACTTCCTCAAGGCTGTGCTCGACGAGCGCAAGTTTGAGTTTGCCGGTGAGAACATGCGTTGGAAAGACCTCGTGCGCAACAACATGTATGCAGAGACCTTGTTCTACACCTTCCTTGGCTACTACGCAGTGGCAGAAGGTCAGATCGGAGCTTCTCCCTATATGGACTTGGTGGAAGGACACGATGGCGTAAGCTATGACGAGATCAGCAACTCTATGGAGTTCAACTATTTCTTGGCAAAGAACAAGGTGGATGACAAGAATTTCCCCAACAGCAATCTCAACACACTCTATATCGTCAATCCTTGGGGTATCCCCGACGGCACGGTGACCGCATCGACGCCAGACAGATATCTCGAAGCCAATGGTTTGGACGGAAAGTATGAGGCTGTGACCAAGAACTCCATTTCAGGTTTGGACAGCGACAGCAAGAAGATTGCCTGGGAAAAGAAGGAACTGGCATGGGGCAACGAGTCTGGTATCAAGAACGAGGTGCTCTACTCTTGCTATGGCTTCGTGCGCGGCGATGAAACGGGCAGCAACATCCTCGTAGTGGACAATAGCGGTGCTTCAGTAGTCTTCAATGTGGAGACCAGCATGGAGAACAACATCCGCCGTCTGCCTGCCGTTCGCTATTTGCTTCCCTATCCGCAGGAGGCTATCTCACGCTCTCAGGGAGTCTACAAGAACTACTACGGATTCTAAGCTATTCATAAAAACAGAAAGGCAATAATACAATGAAAAAGATATTATTATATGCAATGGCGCTGATGACCATATTCTCGTTCTACGCTTGTACGGACGACAGTATGGGTGAAGATGCCAATAGAAGCAAACTCTTCCGCCCGACATTCCGTTGTGACAACAACACGGGTAAGGGTGATAATGATACCTATAACTGTACGGTTACCGACCTCAACAGTGTGCACCTCTATTGGTACACCATTGACGATGCCGTAGGTTATGAGGTGAAGTGGGCCATCTCCAGCTATGTGTCTGGTGGCGAACAGGCTTGGATTGAGACCGAGAACGGCGTGAACGGCAAGTCTCTTGCCGGCCACGAGATCATCAAGGATCCCAAGCAGTTTGATATGCTCATCGAGAACTTGGGCTACCAGACCGACTACCGTTTTGCCATCCGTGCCCTTCACTCATTCGATCTGAATGACCCGAAGAACTCCGACTGGTATGGCTATGGCATCGGACGTGAATGGGCTGACTACTTGGGCTTGCAGACAGGTGCCCGCTATGATGTGCCTTACGTAATCCAGGTGAGCGACATCACCAAGACTTCTATGGTGGTGCGTTTGGACCGCAACATCAGCAAGTATACCGACGACGAGAAGGAAATCTTCCGCGAGCATTTTAACTTCGTGGATGCCGACCAGAACATCCTGAAGATTGACTACTTGACGTTCACCGCGTCTATGTCGACGCCCAACGCCACCACCAACCCGACCTACCTGCACTACGACATTCCCGAGTCAGCATGGGTGGACAACGTGGCTGAGATTACCATCGATAATCTGTCGCAGAACTCCGTCTACAATATCGACGTATGGGACAAAGACATTGAAGTGACCGTAGATGCTTGCTACAACTCCGTGATGAAGAGCACAAAGGGTACTCCTGGCGCTCCTATCCTCATCAAGCACGTAGCTACTGCAGTTGACACCATCGGCAAGGGAACTACCGACGAGACACATGTGGACATCTCTTCATACAACTCAATGAAGCTCGACCACATCATCAACTATTACATGCAGGATGTGACCACAGCCGAGAACCAGCAGTTCTATCTCGAAGGCGGCAAGACCTATCACTTCACGTCTAACCCGAGCCTCTATAAGGGCTTAACACTCCGCACCGATCCAGCCGACGTGGCTCAGGGCAAGCGTGCACGTGTGCTCTTGAGCGGTATGATGAAGCAGGGTTCTACCGTACAGTCTTGCAACTTCATGCTCGGTCGTCAGCCGAACGAAGGCGAGAACTCCACCATCACACTCGACATCGACTCCGTGCGCTTCATGGATCTCGACTTCGATGTGCCATTGGCAGCCAACTATGGTGACCAGGAGCAGGGCACAGGTTCTCCTGTCGGAAACTACTTCATGAACATGTACTCCAACGGTATGGGTATCAACGTTACCCTCCTCGAAATGAACAACTGTACGTTCCAGGGTCTTGTCCGCGGCTTCTTCCGTATCCAGGGATCCAACGACTTCTACATCCACAACCTGAAGATGATCGACTGCGCTCACTACAACAGTGGTTTCTACGACAACAATGGCGGTGGCTATAGCTACATCTTCGCTGACCATAACGGTAAGCCGAAGTCCAACATCCTTGAGAATGTGGAAATCAGCGGCAACGTGTTCTACGACAGTCCTAAGGGATCGTTGATTACGGACAATAACCGCAACCTTGTATGGGATTCTTCTGTTCGTTGGAACATCAGTATCCACAACAACACGTTCGTCAACTTCATGACCCGCAGCACCAAGGCTGCTTGGATGAACACCCGTTACATCCCTGGAGGTTCTAAGTTCGAGGTTTACAGCAACATCTGGATCCTCACCAAGGATGAAAAGGACCAAAAACGCGCCATGAACGGTTTGGGTTGGGACGCTCGTAACATCCAGGGCGGTGACGGAAGCGGCAAGGCCACCTTCGACATCTACAACAACTGGACTACCAACGACGACTACCTCACCAACGGACAGCCGTTCTCCAACAATGCGTTCAACGCTTCGTCCAACTCTCCTGGCAAGTGGTACAAGACCTTCGGCGACGCTGCAGCCACCTATTATCCGCATGGAGAGAGCGAGTTGCAGATCAAGTGCTCTACCCTGAAGGCCACCGACCTGATGGTATCGCCTAATCCGCAGCACTTCGTTGGCGACAAGCCAAGTCCGCTGGATCACCACACGGATACAGGCATCCAGGGTCTCTACTACAAGCAGACCGATGCAGTGAAGAACTCCGACATCTACAAGAGCGGCGCAGGTGCACCCTGCCTGTTTAACGGTAAGTAAATAGAACATTCACTTTAAGAAGAATAAGATTATGAAGATACTTAAATATGTAGCCGCAGTCGTTGCGCTCATCGCCATGACCTTCTCTTTCAGCAGCTGCTCAAGAGATCTCGATCCCGACAATCCAAACGACGGCAAGAGTTGGTATCGTTGCGAAATAGCCATCGACAATGCGGGCAGCCTCACAGAGGAACAGCAGACCCTCCTTTCCAACACCATCGACGTCACGATCGGCTTGGAAAAGAACGAGTCGCATCCCTACAGCTTCTGCACCAAGGAATACATGCAGACCAACTACAACAAGATTGTCGCACTCAGCGCCAGCGAGAACGACATCATCCAGAAGATCATCATTCCTGTAGCCAACAAGACAGGCGTGAAAGACTTCACGGTGAAGTTTGTCTTCCAGCAGAAGAACGGTGATGATGCCACAGACCTCCAGACGGTGGTCTACAAGGCTTCCGACTACGTTCAGTAATGGAGATTGCATCCCCCGTCGGGCTCGTCCCGCATGGGGATGCAGTGAAACAGAACCTAATTGTATTAGATAGTTTAAATTTTTAGTTAGGTATTAATTATCATCGGCGGCAGACTGTGTGAACAGTCTGCCGCTTTTTCATATCCCTTTTCGGCTGTCAAATTACAGGATTACGGGCGGTAATGATGACGTTTTGATGTTTTTTTTTTATTTTCCTACCATAATGTTTGAATGTTATCAATATTTGTCTTAACTTTGCAACATCATAGAAGGTATTGGTTGCACCAAAGAAATAGAACAAGAGTAAGAAGGATACAAAAGCAACGACAACCTCATTTATAGATTGACAAAAGAGAGAACTATGAGCAAAAAGAGTTTTTTAGCGACCTTATTGCTTGCCGCATCATGTCAGATGATGGCACAGAACGCCAACACGATTGGTGGAAAGGTCATTGACGAAAACGGAGACCCCGTAATCGGTGCGCAAGTGAAGGTGAAAGGCTCCAAGACGGGCGCCATTACCGATATCGATGGAAAGTTCGTGATGCCGGCAGACGTGAAGAACGGCACCCTGCTGATTGTCAACTACCTCGGCATGGAACCGCAGACCGTCAAGGCAAGCACAGACATGAAGGTGAGTCTGCGGATGCAGAACCAGCAGCTCGACGACGTGATTGTGGTGGCTTACGGTCAGCAGAAGAAGTCCTCGTTTACAGGTTCGGCTGGCGTGGTGAAGTCTGACCAGATTTCCTCCCGTCAGGTCACCAATGTCATCGATGCCATCGACGGTCAGGTGGCAGGCGTACAGATGATCAAGAGCTCAGGCGACCCTACAGCCACACCAACCATCCTTGTGCGCGGTATCAGCTCCATCAATGCCGGCAAGGAACCGCTGATTGTTGTCGACGGTTCTCCCTACTATGGCTCATGGAGCGACATCAACCCTGCCGACGTAGCCTCGATGACCGTGCTGAAAGACGCAGCGAGCAATGCCTTGTATGGTGCACGCGGTGCCAACGGCGTCATACTCATCACTACCAAGAACCCTCAGAAAGGCAACACCGTAATCACGGTCGACGCGAAGTGGGGCAGCAACAGCCGCGCCTCGCAAACCTATGATGTGATCAGCAATCCCGGACAATACTACGAACAGTTCTACAAGGCGGTGTACAACTACAACGTCAACACCCTGCAGATGTCTGCCATTCAGGCACACGTGTCTGCCAACGAGCAGATGACCAACACCGTGAAGAATGGCGGTCTCGGTTATCTGTGCTATACCGTTCCAGAGAACCAATATCTGATAGGTACCAACGGAAAGCTCAATCCCGCTGCCACGCTCGGCAACAAGATTACCTACAACGGACAGGAATACACCGTCACCCCCGACGACTGGGTGAAGGAAGCCTACCGCACCACCTTGCGACAGGAATACAACATCAACATCAATGGCGGCAACGATGTCGCCCAGGTATATGCCTCGTTGGGCTATCTCAACGACCCGGGCATCGCCTACGGCTCAGACTACAAGCGCTATACCGCACGTCTGAAGTCCACCTATCAGGCCAAGAAGTGGCTCAAGGTGGGCGGCAACCTCAACTATGTGCACTCCGACATCGACTATGCCAGCACATCCAGCGGCACCAGCACCTTCTATATCGTCAATAGGATAGCACCCATCTATCCCGTCTATGTGCGCGACGGCAACGGCAACATCATGACCGATTCGAACGGCAAGATGTATGACTATGGCAACGGCAACATCGGCAACTTGGTTCGCCCTGTGCTGTCAGACCAAAACCCGTTGAAAGACGACCAGATACAGACCAACAACAGCGTGAGCAACTCCATCTACCTGACTGGTTTTGCTGATATCTCGCCGACATTCATCAAGGGACTGAAGATCACCCTCAACGGTACGGTCAGCGACCTTGAATACCGCACCACCAAGACCTCGCAACCCTTCTACGGATGGGGACTGAGCACCTATCCTACGGGTGGGTTGACCAAGTATCACTACCGCTACTACACCGTCAACTTCCAGCAGTTGATCAACTATGTACGTTCGTTCGACAAGCACAACATGACCCTCTTGCTCGGTCATGAGTGTTACAACCAGACCGACGAGAACGTGGGTGCATCGCGCAAGAACATGTTTTCCTATTACGGCAACCACGAGTTGTCGGGCGCCATCGAAGAGGAAGCTTCAAGCTCCAATCAGACGAAATACAACACCGAGGGCTACTTCTTCCGCGGAATGTATGACTACGACGGCAAATACTTCGGACAGTTCTCCTTCCGCCGCGACGCTTCATCGCGCTTCGATCCCTCCAGCCGCTGGGGAAACTTCTTCTCTTTTGGCGGTGCGTGGATGATCACCAAGGAAAAGTGGATGGAAAGCACATCGAAATGGCTCAACATGCTCAAGCTGAAAGCTTCGTTCGGACAGCAGGGCAACGATGCCATCAGCGACTACATCTACATGGACACCTACAAGATAACGAACTCCAACAACAAGCTCGGACTGACCATCAGCAACGTGGCAAACAAGAAGATCTCGTGGGAGACCAACACCAACGTGAACGTGGGTGTAGACTTCGAGCTGTTCAAGAGCCGCTTGCGCGGAGGTGTGGAATACTTCTACCGCAAGACCACAGACATGCTCAACTTCGTCAACGTGCCCTTGTCTGACGGCTATGCCGGCTATTGGGACAATGTGGGTGACATGGTCAACAAGGGTATAGAGGTCGATCTCTCGTTCGACCCCGTGCACACCAAAGACCTGCTCTGGACCGTCAATCTCAATGCCACCTATTATAAGAACAAGATCACCTATCTGTATGAGGACAACAAGACCAATACGCTCGATGGGCATCCCGGCTACGTGGATACAACCCATTTCTATGGCGAGGGTCTTCCCATCTACACTTGGCGCTTGAACAAATATGCCGGCGTCAGCGAGAACGGAGAGTCCATGTGGTATGTGACCAATGAAGACGGCACCCTGGGGACTACCACCAACTATGGTTCTGCCAGCTACTATGCTTGCGGATCACCACTTCCCGACCTCTATGGCGGCTTCGGTACCAGCATCTCCTACAAAGGCTTCGACTTGTCTGTCAACTTCACCTATTCTCTCGGTGGAAAAGTGTACGACAGCAACTACCAGACGCTCATGGCAACACCTTCTACCAGCACGCTGGGACAAGGTTTCCACAAGGATGTGCTCAAGGCATGGTCGGAGACCAACACCCAGAGCAACATTCCTCGTTGGCAATACAACGACACCAATGCCAACGCTACCTCCGACAGGTTCCTGGTTAGCGGCAGCTATCTCAACCTTCAGAGCATCAATCTGGGCTACACCTTGCCACAGGCATGGATCAAGCCATTGGGACTCACCAAGATTCGCCTCTATGCCGCTGCCGACAACGTATACCTGTGGTCGAAGCGCAAGGGTCTTGACCCACGCACCAGCTACACGGGTGCTCCCTCTTCAGAGCAATACTCGTTTGTGCGCACCATTTCAGGAGGCATCACCCTGCAGTTCTAACATTTTAAAGACGAGAGGAAACACATGATGAAAAGTATTTTAAGGAAAACGATGATAGGACTGTGGCTTTCGTCCGCAGTGTTTTTGAACCAGAGTTGTATCGACGAGGTGCAACCCACCGATTATGCCTCGGGCAGCCAGGTGGAAAAGTCCACCACGGCACAGGAATCGTTGCTCAACGGTCTCGTGTCTTACATGGTGGCTTACGACACCTATGGAACTACAGGTGGTTCCAACGACTGGGGCTATCCTTGTCAGATGGTCTTGCGAGATGTGATGACAGAAGACCTGCCCGTAGCGATTACGAAGACCAACTACGACTACTTCACGGCATACGAGGAGGGTACGAGCCTTATATATAATAATGAGTCATACTTCTACTATGCCAAGATGGCGAGCAACGCCAGCAAGGTCATCAAGTCGTGCGACGTGGAGAATCCTACCGACAGCGCCAAGGTCTATGCCGGCATTGCCTACACCTACCGTGCATTGGCATACTTCGACATGGCGCGTCTGTTCGAATTCAAGCGCACCGGCTATGCCTCGCTCGACGACCAGGCATCCAAGGTGTGGGGACTCACCGTGCCCATCGTGACCGAGAAGACCGGACTTGAAGAGTCGAAGCACAACCCGCGTGCTCCCTTCTACACGATGTATCGCTTCATCCTCTCCGACCTGAACAAGGCGGAAGCCTATCTCAAGGACTACAAGCGCCCGAGCAAGGAACGCCCCGACGAGAGCGTGGCACAGGCGCTGAAGGCTCGCTTCTGGCTGGAGCTTGCCACCCGCTTCGAGAAGTCATCCGACGACTTGGCGCAGCAACTGGAACACGAGGACGACCAGGATGGCTATGCAGCCTTGGGCATCACCTCTGCCAGCGACTGCTATGCGAAAGCACTCGAATATGCGCAGGATGTGATCAATGCGGGCTACTCGCCAGTCACCCAGAGCCAATGGTATGACAAGACCACGGGCTTCAACACCGCCAACCAGGCTTGGGTGTGGATGGCGAAGTATGGCACGAAGGAGCAACTCTCCGGCTACTACTATTATTCCTGGATGGGAACGCTCAACTGCGAGGGACAATACACGCTCGGATATTACGGCACCTACCGTTGCATCGGCAAGGCACTGTATGACCAGATTTCCGATGACGACTGGCGAAAGAACTCTTGGGTGGCACCCGAAGACACTGCCAAGACTGCCGTTCCTGCCAAATACAGCACACTTGTATCCGACAGCCGGTGGGCATCAGTGCCTGCTTATGCGGGTCTGAAATTCCATACGGGCGGCGGCAGTGTTGACGACTACTATACGGGTCATATCTGCGACGTGCCTTTGGTGCGCGTAGAAGAGATGTATTTCATTGCTGCTGAGGCAAAGGCGCACACACAAGGACTGGAGGCAGGCAAGACCGAACTCCAGAACTTCGTCAACACCTATCGCTATAACACCTCCGGCTCTTCGTCCTATACTTGCTCGGCAAGCAACATGGACGAGTTCATCAAGGAGCTGATGGTGCAGAAGCGCATCGAACTGTGGGGTGAGGGACTGGTCTATTTCGACTACAAGCGACTCGGACTGGCCATCACGCGTGCCTATGAAGGCACCAACTTCTACAAGAACACCCGTCTGAACTCACTCGAAGGTTATGTGGCACCTTGGTTGAACTACTATCTGTCACAATACGAGAACGCATACAATCCGTCCGTCATACTCAATCCCGACCCGTCGGATGTGGTAAAGGACACGACAACATACTGATTTAAAAGTATACATTTATGAGACACAACATCTTCAATATAGCCTGCTGCCTCGTGATGGCAGTGGCAGCAATGGGCTTCACCGCTTGCAGCAGCGATGACAACTATCAGCCGGGTGTACCAACGGCACCGGGTGTGTCGGGAGCTTTCTTCGACAAGAGCAACACCACAGAATTCACTTATGAAGAGGATCTGCCAGACTCCATCGTTCTCAAGGTGAACCGCACTGACAGCACAGAGAACAAGACCGTCAAGCTTACCGTAGCCTGCGATACCTCGGCAATCAGCATACCCGACTCCGTGGTGTTTGCCAAGGGTGAGTTGTCGACGGGTCTTGTCATCAAGATAGACCCAGGACTTTACACCTTCCGAAACTATGACTTCACCGTCACCATCGACCCTGCAGAAGTAAGTCCATACGCAGCCGGGGTGTCCACCTTTGCGGGTTCCGTCTTCTATGGCAACCCCTGGAATGTGATTGCCAAGAACGCCAGGTTCTATTTCTATGATTCTTCCTCACCACTGCCCACCATGTATTCGGACATCTGCCAGTATAAGAACGAGAACCGCTTCCGCATCAATAACTTCATGGGTTCGGGCACCAACCTGGAGTTTAAGCTTAGTGGATACACCGAGGGATCTGACATCAACAAATTTGCCGGTCAATTCGAATGGAATACGGAACAGACTTATCATGACAGCAACGGTTATGACTATATCTATGCTACAGACAGCAACGGAGACTATTCCTATTCATGGAAGATTGACGGTTGCGATGTAGGTATCAATGCATTGGCGGGCTATATGGGTGCGTATAGCTATATCGTCTTCAACAATCAGGATGAAGCAGAGGGCAACAGAAACTATCTGTCTTTCTGGGGCTTCTGCGACCTTGACAACGGTAGTGCCATCAATGCCTACTTCTATGGTGTTTGGCAGTAACGGCTATCCACAAAGAAAGACAATCTCCTTGACCTGAAGCGCAGGTCAAGCAATAAAGAAAAGTATAACGTTTTAAAAGTATTCAGCTTATGAAAAAGAGATTTACTTTAGCATTATTGGCAGCAGTGTGCTGCCTCGTTTCTAACGCAGCCGTCAGCTCAGTTGACGATATTGTGGGGTCGTATACAGCAACCGCATCGGGCTGGGAGGGTATTACAGACTATACTAAATGGACTGCTTTCAGCACAGGTCACGATGTTAAAATTTCTAAGAACGAGTCTGGTACGGTGAGCATCAACAACTTGCTTGGATTCAGCCAGACTCTTGAGGCTACAGTGGATGTGGATGCCAAGACCGTGACTATTGCTCCGCAGAAATTCTATTGGTGGTATACCTTGGCAGATTCAGCCGATGTGACAAAGAGTGTTGTGGGAACGATCGAGGACAATGGTGACATCAAGTTCACTAACTTCAACGTTTGGTATAACGGTAGCACATACTTCTATGCTGGAGGTGAGGTGACAATCGTGAAAGACAAGCCCGGTACCCCAGAGTGGTCTGTCACAGGTACGCTCACCTATACTGAAGACGGCACGGATGCTGCATATCACACCGCAACGACTACACTCACGAAGTATACTGGTTCAACGAAGTATGACTATGCTTTGAAGTTCGACGGTGCATCCGCTTCGCCTGAAGACGTGAAGATTAAGTTGTATAACGATGGTGACTCCATTGCTATAGCCAACGGAGAACAGACTGAAGGTTACAATGGTGGATTCTTCTATAGTTCTATCGACGATGTCTACAGGCTCTATCTCGAAGCTGGTGCGGAAGGTACTTATTTCAAGGGTAACCAGACTGGCGGTTCGCTTTCATTGATCTGCTACTACTACCCCACAAGTACAGCTTCTGATTACACTTCTGGTATGCTCAGCTTCGTTTGGGGCGATGGCACAGGCGTGAAGAAGGTTGCTGCCGACAAGGCTGCCGATGCAAATGCTCCTGTCTACGACCTCATGGGACGTAAGGTTAGCGCTCCTGCTGCCGGCATCTATATCAAGAACGGTAAGAAGTTCGTGGTGAAATAATCCGCCCACGACAGCTTGGATTGATCATGTGATATGAACAAGACATTCACAATCTTTATATTCCTGCTTCTTTTGTCAGCCAACACGTTTGCGCAAGCGCGTGTGGAAACTGCAAAAGAAGCAGGTTCTTTTTGTGGCGTGCAGGGCGACACGCACTCTCCCTCACACAAGTCACCCATCCCTGAAGGGTGCAAGCCCGAGGTGCCTCACTTCATCCATTCGCTTTGGAACCAAGACAGTCCCTACAACGACCTTACGCCGACCGACTCTGCCGGCACCCATTGTGCCACAGGGTGTGTTGCCACGTCGCTGGCACAGATCATGAACTACTACCGCTATCCCAAGCGTCTTGCCGACGGCACCCGTCTTCACTGGAAGCGCATGCGCCCCAGCTATCCCGGCGACCACAAGCGGCGTGAAGGCGAAGCCGTAGCCCTGCTCATGGCACGCTGCGGCAAGGCGGTGAAGATGCACTATGGCGTAGACGTGAGTCTCACCTATCCCAAGGAAACTGCCGATGGGGTGGTGCGCGACTTCGGCTATATCGTCAAAGACTATGGTTACCGCGACTATCCCAACAGTCCGAACTACGACATCGCCAAATGGAAAGAGGTGGTCTATCGTGAGCTGAGTGCCGGTCGTCCGGTATTGTATGGCGGCACGTCCTACAAGCACGGCGAGGACAAATACTTCTCCCACTCGTTTGTGCTCGACGGCTACGACAAGGAGGGCCGTGTGCATGTCAACTACGGCTTCGGCGGTAAGGGCGACGGCTATTACGATCTCGACAAGCTCCCCATGAAATACGACAACGTAGACGAGGAGTTCGACACCTACCAGACCCTGGTGGTCATCCATCGTCCCGAAGACGGCCCGATCGATTACGACCTCACCCCCATCTCCAAACCCCATCCTTAAGTTACTTTTCAAACGAGGGTATACCTCATCCGCCCATGAGTATAACCTCAAGTGCCAACGAGGGTATACCTCATCCGCCAACGAGGGTATACCTCATTGCCCATCGAGGCTATACTTCATCCGCCAACGAAGATATACTTCATTGCCCAACGAGGTAGTACTTCATTGCCCAACGAAGTACTACTTCATTTTTTTTTGCCCATATGCTCCATAAAGCGCCAAGGTCGACGCGGGGCGCGTCGACTCCTACATTTGCGCATCAGAAGCGCATCGGCGTAGTAGGTGCGGCGTCCCCGCCGCAGCCTTGTCGCCCAAACGCCAAACAAGCATACTCCGCATACCTCCCTATATAATATAATAAGGTAATCCCCCACCCACACTACCTCACAACCTTAAACGAATGTTAAAAACCAAAACAAATTCTTCATAAAACTTGCTTGGTATCGATAAAAGTCATACCTTTGCATCCGCTTTTGAGAAAC
>CAVJZZ010000005.1:0-71965 GCA_963654295.1 Lachnospiraceae bacterium
ACAACAAGCCCATCGGCAGAATTAAGTATGCACTAAATTAATTCCGCCAACGGGTATAAAATAGTGCTTTGTACATAAAAAACGTTTTAGTTACCAATCCATTCGCTCATCTACGCGACTGCTTATTTGATGGCAAGTGACTTCAATAAATCTATCATTTTCTTGAGCTGTATTTCATTGAAGAAATACTTGAAAATGCTGTATGAAGAGTCATCATAAAAATAGACGACAGGTTCTGCTGTCCACGAAGTATCACCATTCCACGCCTCGTCAACAAAATACGCCAGCTTAACTGTGCCTTGTTTGGTTGTCTGACCATCAAAGAACAGGTTTATATCGACAAGACCGTTAGCCTCATCCATGTAGGATTTGAATGTTGCCTCATCCGTGTTGTGCTCATCTGCTTGATCAATACAGTCTTTGAATTTGCTTACATCAGAAACAGTGCCTTGGAACTGAACCTTTCCCAAGAAATCCAGTTTGATGAAAGCATTTATCGTTGTTGCATCATCAGTAATGTCGTCGGTATCAGAACTGTATGTATTGACGTTGAATGATGGTATTCCGCTTATATTGCCGGAAACTTCGGCAGAGACCAAAAAGGTTCCGTTTTTACTCATGGTGACAGTTGTCGTTGCCTTGGCGTTTGCAACATCCACAACTTGCGTTCTTTCAATCTTGTAACCTTTACGAAGTTCAACAACAGAGGATACCGTCAAACCGTCCTTGCTGATGTCAAAATTTTCATTTGTGATGCTGCGCAGATCAACGTTTACGGATGTCTTAATGAGTTGATTTCCACCTTGAGTTAGTGTTACTATAATTTGTTCTGGAACACCTATTGTATGTTGGATCTTGTCATAATACTCATTGTTTGTATAAGCATCGCCATTTCCATTCCACACAGAATCCTTCCAACCATCTTCATTGGATGCATGAACCTTCCTTACGTTTCCACTGGTTTCCAACTTGATGACAGACTCCGTCCCTGTATTGTCCTTCAAGATGAATTGCAAATCATCAGCCTTGCTCAACACCCATTTCCCATTTTGGGCAATGAAATGCCCTGTGAAATTAGAAGCCAAGAGAAGGTCGTTGTAATTGGTAGAAACAAGCTTGTTGGTATACCCTCTCCAGCTCACACTGTCTGGCTCTGTAGCATTTGTTCCGAGAAATCCTTTTAAAGCGTTGAAAATATACTCAGCCCAATCTCCAGCAGCATCCCAATCATCGTTGTCATTGTTTTTGTCAAACTCTGTAATGTCTTTTAAATCAGACGATGGCATCAAATCCATAAACTCATACGCTACGCTTTCCAAATACTCTTTCTGCTTTGCATAATACATAGCATCAGAAGTATCATTCGTAACTGGAGTTACTGCATCAATAGTTCCGGAAACAGAATTTTCATCGCCACAAGAAGTCACAACCGACATATATGCTGTCAATACTACAAGTAGTAAAGCCGTTCTTAAAATTTTCATCCCACATTTAATTTAAACAAAAAGACGGAAAGGAAATCCTGAATATTCGGATTGCTAAACCTCTCATGTTTGTTTCGCTTTTTATAGTTTTATAAGTTTTTGAAGTGTAAAATTATGAAGAATTTTCGAAACAGGCAACTGATTGGGCAAGAATATGTGATTTTTGACGCTTTTTGTTGTAAGTGAGCGCAGAAACAGGACAAGCCTCATCGTTGAGCAAGTTACTTATGTGAGGGTATTTCTGATTTCCACCAGATGTGGCTGTTTACGAAAAAAATGTGTATCTTTGCATAAGAAAAAAGAGAGAAAAGATGAACGAAACAACGATTTCCCTGGATATGTTACAGTCGGCAGGCGTGGGTGCGCTTGCCCTGTTGTTGGGTATGCTAATGACCCGAAACATCAAATGGCTGCAGAAGTTCTGCATCCCCTCCCCTGTGTCGGGAGGTCTGGTCTTCAGCATCGCCACACTGGTGCTGTATAAAGTGTTCCATATCGAGCTGAGCTTCGACGGCACGTTGAAAGACGTGTTTATGCTCACCTTCTTCACCTCCGTGGGGTTCCAGTCGAACCTGAAGGTGCTGAAACAGGGCGGAAAGACCCTTGTCATCATGCTCATCCTACTGGTAGGCATCATCATCTTGCAGAACGCAATGCCACTGCTCATCACCAAACTGATGGGTGTGAGTCCGCTGATTGGCATGGCTGCAGGCAGCATCCCCATGGCAGGAGGACACGGCACGGCGGGCGGTTTTGCTTCGCTGCTGGAAAGTATGGGCTTGCAAGGAGCAGGAACTATCTCGATGGCGGCAGCCACCTTCGGACTGATAGCCGGCTCGGTGATAGGCGGTCCTATCGCAGAGAAACTGATACGCACCAACCTCACCCTTGAGCACGAGACAGAGAAAGACATCGATGTGGACCCTGCCATGGCGGGTATAGAGAGCGATGAGGCTTCGCCCGCAGGTCGTGAGAAGCGCATCAGCAGCAACGAGATAGAATTCCAAAGCTATGCCAACGCCGCCTACACGCTCCTGGTGGTGATGGCTATCGGTACCCTAACCACGCTCCTCCTCGACGCCACGGGCATCACATTCCCTACCTATTTCGGTGCCCTCGCCACAGCAGCCATCGTGCGCAACCTGATGGAGCAGACTCCCTGGGCGAAGAAGCTGGAGATGGAAAAGATTGTCAGCCTCGGCAACATTGCACTCTCCGTGTT
This sequence comes from Lachnospiraceae bacterium, assembly GCA_963654295.1. Classification (GTDB taxonomy): domain Bacteria; phylum Bacteroidota; class Bacteroidia; order Bacteroidales; family Bacteroidaceae; genus Prevotella. The sequence continues at coordinate 2,707 of CAVJZZ010000005.1, forward strand.
CCTGGGCATGGCGATGATATCACTGAAGTTGTGGGAATTGCAGTCGCTGGCGCTCCCGTTCATCACCATCCTGACGTGTCAGGTGGTCATGATTGTGGTAATCACTTATTTCTTTGCCTTCCGCTTGCTCGGCAAAGACTATGATGCCGCCGTATTGGTGGCAGGCATCTGCGGTTTCGGGCTCGGCGCCACTCCAAACGCGATGGCGAACATGAGTGCCGTGTGCTACAAGTATCACTACTCTGTGAAGCCGTTCCTCATCGTGCCCATCATCGGAGCAATGTTCGTAGATCTCCTCAACACGGGCATCATCACCACCTTCCTCAACTGGATCGGGTAGAATTCAAGTCAAAGTTTGGAGATTTCAAAGAAACAACGTATATTTGCAAAGTTATACAATGAGCTTAAGCAAATAGGAGGACAAAAAAACTTGCTACAGCGTTAATGCGCCGTAACAAGTAAAGGGAATACAAAAATAAAACCTATGAGTCTACAAGAAGAAATAAAGACTATCATTGACGCCGCAGATTTGTCTTACGAAGAAAAGCGGAAGAAGTTATTATGCTATCTGACGCCACATGAAGTGAGCGCATTGCTGCCTGAACCTAAAAAAGTGGTTAGGCTTAAGGCCCCCCTTCACCCCAAGACAGAAAACATGCGCATACTGAATCTGTCTGTGTTCACTCCCATATTTGAATCCATCCTGCAAGGTGGACACGTAGAAGCCCGTGCCTATGACGACTACTATAAAAGCAGATGCACATACGTGGAAAACGGGGTGAGATATTTGGTTCCATTTGATGCCATCACCTTCTATGTGGGTCGTGGCAACAGAGCCAAAAAGGCTACGGTAGCCGTGAAAGACATCGTATTGGACGAAGACACCCTCCTATTTTATATGGGCGACGTGATCAGCACTAATGTAAAAATTCCATAGAAAACTATAGAAGTGACGGGAGAAGCGACAGGGCTACTTGCTTGGAGAATAAGTGCCCGCCACGAAATCAAGCAGTTCGGGAACCTTTCCTTTCCACTTCTTCTCTTGTATCGCCTTGCACAAAGACGGGTCGTCAGAGATGTATTTCTCCACCAGTCTCTTTACGACCGTGTTGCTGCTGCCCATATTGTTGTCCCACCAGCCGAAATTGAAGTATTCACCCGACATAGCCGGCTTGAGACAAAACATTCCAGGCCACAGGTTCTTTCCTACCATGGACAAGCCCGTTTTGCGCATGACATATTTGCCGCCATAGGTGAAGAAACTGATATACTTGCCTTTGGCCTGCACCAAGCTCCACGCCTGAAACTTCTTGGTTCCGTCGGCCTTCTTGTCGACGCAACACCACAGGATCTCGCGTGACTCTTCGGGATTCTTGGGATGCCACAATTCCAGGTAAGCCACGTCGAGCGCCTGGATTTGCTTTTTGTTGCCAGCCTCGTCGACAACAGTGATTTTCTTATCACCGGGATAGGGAATGTTTATGGTCTGGCACGATTCCTTATGTCCGTCGGCATAATACACGATGCCGGGAACCTTACGTGTTTCACCAAAGAGACCAGCGTGAATGGACAATGCAACCATCAACACGGCTAATAGAGAAAGTAGCCTTTTCATAGTTCTTTTGTTTTATTGTGTTACAAAATGATGGCGCAAATATAAAAAAAAACGGCGTAACCTGCAAATATTTCAGGGCTTTTCTGCTCGTTTGTTCTATTTTTCCTATGAATGAAATATGCCAACGATATGCGCTAAGGGCTGCGGCGAGGACGCCGCGCCTCCTACACTATTACTGAGAGGGTCTCGTATGATGTGATGGAGGGATCCTCGGAAGAAAGAAAGTCGTGGCATAAAAATAACAATATGCTTGTCTATATCGCAAAAATATCGTAATTTTGCCGCTTGTAATCGCGTGCGCCCTTATTGGGGACACATGAGGTAAAGATTGTAATCAATTAAAAACAAGAATAATCGTGGCAGAAACAAAGTACATCTTCGTCACTGGCGGTGTGGTCTCCTCGCTCGGCAAGGGCATCATCTCGTCATCGATTGGAAAGCTCCTTCAGGCAAGGGGTTACAAAATCACTATCCAGAAGTTCGACCCGTATATCAACATCGATCCGGGAACCCTCAACCCCTATGAGCACGGCGAATGCTACGTGACAGACGACGGCATGGAGACCGACCTCGACTTGGGACACTATGAGCGTTTCACCGACATCAAGACGACAAAGGCCAACTCGCTGACCACGGGACGCATCTACAAAGCTGTGATCGACAAGGAGCGCCGCGGCGACTACTTGGGCAAGACCATCCAGGTGATCCCCCACATCACCGACGAGATCAAGCGCAACGTGAAACTTCTCGGACAGAAATATGACTACGACTTTGTCATCACCGAAATAGGCGGAACCGTAGGCGACATCGAGTCGACACCGTTCCTCGAAGCCATCCGACAGCTGAAATGGGAAATGGGCAACCGCGCTGTGTGCGTGCACCTCACCTATGTGCCCTACTTGAAGGCAGCCGGCGAACTGAAGACCAAGCCCACTCAGCACTCAGTGAAGGAGTTGCAGAGCATCGGCATCCAGCCCGACATCCTCGTGCTGCGCACCGAGAAGCACCTGAACGAAGGAATCCTTAAGAAGGTGGCTGCATTCTGCAACGTGGCACAAGACTGCTGTATCCAGAGCGAAGACCTGCCGAGCATCTATGAGGTGCCTGTGAACATGCAGAAGCAGGGACTCGACTCAGCCATCCTCAAAAAGATGGGTATTGAGGTGGGCGCAACACCCGAACTGGGTCCCTGGAAGAAATTCCTCGAAAGAAGAAACAACGCCACCAAGGAAGTGCACATCGGACTGGTGGGCAAATACGACCTGCAGGATGCCTACAAGAGTATCCGTGAAGGTCTCTCGCAGGCTGGCACCTACAACGACCACAAGACGGTGCTCACCTTCATCAACTCGGAGAAACTCACCGACGACAACGTGGCTGAGATGCTCAAGGGACAAGACGGCATCGTCATCTGTCCGGGATTCGGCCAGCGTGGCATCGAAGGCAAGGTGGTGGCAGCCAAATATACCCGCACCCACGACATTCCTACCTTCGGCATCTGCCTCGGCATGCAGATGATGGTCATCGAGTTTGCACGCGACATGCTCGGATATGCTGACGCCAACAGCCGCGAGATGGACGAGAAGACCGAGCACAACGTGATTGACATCATGGAGGAGCAGAAGAACATCACCAACATGGGCGGCACCATGCGCTTGGGAGCCTACGAGTGCGTATTAAAACAAGGTTCGCGCGTGTTCGACATCTATAAGAAAGAGCACATCCAAGAGCGCCACCGCCACCGCTACGAATTCAACAACGACTATCAGGCAGAATTCGAAAAGGCTGGCATGAAGTGCGTAGGCCGCAACCCCGAGAGCGACCTCGTGGAAATCGTTGAGATACCTTCGCTCAAATGGTACATTGGCACGCAGTTCCACCCCGAATACCAAAGCACGGTGCTCAACCCCCACCCGCTCTTCCTCGACTTCGTGAAGACTGCCATCGAGAACCAGAAGAAGAAATAAAACAGAACAAGAAAATAGACAATGGACAAGAATACCATCTTCGGTTTTGTGCTCATCGCCGCCGTACTCATCGGTTTCAGTTGGTATAACCAACCCTCGGCGGAAGAACAGGCAGCACAGGCCAAGCAAGACTCCATCGCCGCCGTGGTGAAGCAGAAGCAGAGCGAAATGGCACAAGCCCAGAAAAAGGCTGCCGAACTGAAAAGGCAAAGCCAGATCGAGGCAGCTGCCACCGACTCGACAGCGATGTTCTATAAAAACCTGAACGGAAAGAAAGAGAACATCGTGCTGGAAAACAGTAAGGTGAAGCTCACCATCTCTACCAGGGGTGCAACCGTAGAAAAAGCGGTCATCAAAGGATTTAAAGACCGCAACGGCAACCAAGACGTGACACTCTTCGAGGGCGAAGACCAGAGTTTGAAATACATGTTGGCAGGCAAGACTGCCAACATCGTCACTTCCGACCTCTACTTCACCCCGTCTGCCGTGAGCGACTCCACCGTGACCCTCACGGCTGAAGCACAGCCCGGACAGACCCTCGTGCTCCGCTACACGCTCGGCAAGGACTACATGCTCCACCTGTCGATGCAGGCCAACGGCATGAGCGGCTTCTTCGCTCCAGGCTACGACAAGATGGACATCGAGTGGACAGACCGTGCCCGCCAGCAGGAGAAAGGCTACACCTTCGAAAACCGTTATGCCACCCTCACCTATAAGGAGAAGGGCAGTAGCACCGACTACCTGAGCGAGAACAAGGAGGAGACAGACAAGAACATCGAAGAGGCACTCGACTGGGTAGCATTCAAAAACCAGTTCTTCAGCGCCGTAATGATCTCGAAAGACGACTTCGCATCGGGTTCACGCCTCACCAGCGTGCCGCAGGAGAAAGGTTCGGGCTACCTGAAGAACTATGGTGCCAAGATGAAAACCTCATTCGACCCCACTGGTCAGAAGCCTTCGGAGTTTGAATTCTACTACGGTCCCAACGACTTCCGCAAGCTCATGAGCGTGGAAGAGGAAAACACTTTCGACAAAGATCTCGACATGCAGCGCCTGGTCTACCTGGGCTGGCCTTTGTTCCGTATCATCAACCGCTGGTTCACACTATACGTGTTCGACTGGCTCACCGCGATGAACATCAACATGGGTATCGTGCTCATCCTCATCACCCTGCTGCTCAAAGCAATTACCTATCCACTGGTGAAGAAGAGCTACATGAGCAGTGCGAAGATGCGTGTGCTGAAGCCGAAACTCGACGAGGCTACCAAGCAATACGACAAACCCGAAGACGCCATGCAGAAGCAGCAGGCGATGATGCAGCTCTACTCCCAATATGGCGTAAGTCCCCTCTCGGGATGTCTGCCCATGCTGATACAGATGCCTATCTGGATTGCAATGTTCAACTTCGTGCCGAACGCCATCCAGTTGCGCGGCGAGAGCTTCCTGTGGATTAAGGACCTCTCCACCTACGACCCCATCGTGGAATGGGGCAGCAATATCTGGCTCATCGGTGACCACCTGAGTCTCACGTGTATCCTGTTCTGTGTCGCCAACGTGCTCTACTCATGGATGACCATGCGCCAGCAGCGCGACCAGATGGTGGGTCAGCAGGCTGAACAGATGAAGATGATGCAGTGGATGATGTTCCTCATGCCTGTGATGTTCTTCTTCATGTTCAACGACTACAGCGCCGGACTCAACTTCTACTACTTCGTCAGCCTCTTCTTCTCTGCCGCCATCATGTGGCTGCTCCGCAAGACAACCAACGACGAAAAACTGCTCGCCATCCTTGAGGCGAAATACAAGGAGAACAAGGGCAAACCCAAGAAAACGAGTGGACTCGCAGCCCGTCTCGAAGCCATGCAGAAGCAGCAACAGGAGATGATGCGCAAGCGTGAGGAACTCGACCGAAAGAAGAAAGGTCTTTAATGACATACATTACCATGAAGGGTCGGTAGCTGCCGACCCTTCATTTTGTTTCAAGGAAAAGAGAACAACAACACACATTCATATAAAGATGCAAAAGACATTAGCAATCGCCGCAGCCATCACCATGGCATGCGGAACGCCCGCCGTTGCACAGGACGGGGTGAACATCGGCAAGAGCAACATCACGCTCAAGAGCGACCTGATGACACCCGAAGCTCTTTGGGCTATGGGACGCATCGGCACCGCCGTGCCTTCGCCCGACGGAAAGACCGTGGCCTACCAAGTGGGCTACTACAGCGTGAAAGAGAACAAGAGTCACCACGTGCTCTGCACCATGGGTGCCGACGGAAAGAACCAACGCCAGTTGACTAACAGCGCAAAGAACGAGACCGACCCATCGTGGATAGAGGGCGGAAAACGCATCGCCTATCTATTCGAAGGACAAGTGTGGTCGATGAACCCAGACGGCACCGACCGCCGACAACTCTCACACGACAAGGACGGCATCGATGCCTACAGTTTCTCGCCAGACGGCAAACGCGTGATCCTCATCAAGTCGATGCCCTTCCACGAGATCATCAAGAAGAACCCCGACGACCTGCCCAAGGCTACCGGCAGACTGGTCACCGACCTGATGTACCGCCACTGGGACCACTACGTGGAAAGCATCCAGCATCCCTTCGTGGCTGAGGTGACAGCCGAAGGTATCGGTGCAGGCAAGGACTTGCTCGCTGGCGAGCCCTACGAGTGTCCAATGGAGCCCTTCGGCGGCATTGAGCAGTTGGCGTGGAGCAGCGACTCCAAGCAGATTGCCTACACCTGCCGTAAGAAGACAGGACGCGACTATGCCATCTCTACCGACTCAGACATCTATCTCTATGACATCGCCACGGGCAAGACACGCAACCTCTGCAAGCCTGCCGACTACAAACCCGTCAGCGTAGACGCCACCAAGTCGATGAAGCAGCAGAGCATCAACGCCCCCGAGATGATGAAATACAACATGGGCTATGACACCAACCCGCAGTTCTCGCCCGACGGCAAGTATGTGGCTTGGCAGAGCATGCCCCGCGACGGATATGAAAGCGACCGTAACCGCCTGTGCGTATACAACCTCGCCACAGGAGAGAAGACCTACGTCACGGAGTCGTTCGACTCCAACGTCGACGCCTTCTGCTGGACAGCCGACTCGAAAGGTTTCTACTTCACCGGCGTATGGCACGGATGCGAGAACATCTACCGCACCGACCTGAAAGGTGACGTGCATCAGCTGACTGACGGTTGGAACGACTACGGAAGCATCGCCCTGCTCGGGCAGAACGGCAAGAAGATTCTTGCCATGCGCCACTCCATGACGGTGCCCGACGATATCTATGTGGTCACTCCCGGAAAGGACAAGAAGGCTCGCGAGGAACAGATCTCGTTCGAGAACAAGCATATCCTCGACCAGTTGGCACTCGGAAATGTGCAGCAGCGATGGGTGAAGACTACCGACGGTAAGGACATGCTCGTGTGGATTGTGTTGCCTCCCCACTTCGATGCCAACAAGAAATACCCCACCCTGCTCTTCTGCGAGGGCGGACCACAGAGTCCTGTAAGCCAATTCTGGAGCTATCGTTGGAACATGCAGATTATGGCTGCCAACGGCTACATCGTCGTGGCTCCCAACCGTCACGGACTGCCAGGCTTCGGTTCTGAATGGAACGAGCAGGTCAGCGGCGACTGGACAGGTCAGTGCATGAACGACTATCTATCTGCCATCGACGATGCCTGCACGCTGCCCTATGTGGACAAGGACAAGTTGGGATGCGTGGGTGCCAGCTTCGGCGCTTTCTCTGTCTACTATCTGGCAGGTCATCACGACAAGCGCTTCAAGTGCTTCATCGCCCACGACGGAGCTTTCAACCTGGAGTCGATGTATACCGACACGGAGGAGGAATGGTTCAGCAACTGGGAGTATGAAGATGCTTACTGGAACAAAGACCGCAGTGCGGCTGCCGCCAAGACCTATGAGAACTCGCCCCACAAGTTTGTAGACAAGTGGGACACGCCTATCCTCTGCATCCACGGCGAGAAGGACTACCGCATCAACGCAAACCAGGGCATGGGCGCCTTCAACGCAGCACGCATGCGCGGTATCCCAGCCGAATTGCTCATCTTCCCCGACGAGAACCACTGGGTGCTCAAGCCCCAGAACGGCATCCTCTGGCAGCGCACCTATTTCGATTGGCTCGACCGCTGGCTGAAGAAGTAATCAGTCAAGCTCAAGGGGGCGGCGAAGGCGCCACCCCTCCTAAGAAAAGTGTAGTAGTCGACGCGTCCCGGCGTCGACCCAAGCACAGAATAATGGCTTGTCAAGCATACTATACAAGCATAGGGGATGCAGCGAGGACGCTGCACCTACTAACACAGAATAATTAAAATAAAGAAAAGAGAATAAAAACATGACACAAGCAATCCAACAAAAACTTAGCGACTCTAAAGCCGCACGCTGGACAACCCTCCTCATCGTGAGCTTCACGATGATGTTCGGCTACTTCTTCACCGACGTGATGTCACCCCTCGAACCGTTGCTCACGGCAGCCCGCGAGAACGGAGGTCTCGGACTCGGATGGTCTTCAGACGAATACGGGTTCTTTTCGGGATCCTATGGTTACTTCAACGTATTCCTCCTGCTGCTCTTCTTCGGCGGCATCGTCCTCGACAAGTTCGGCATCCGCTTTACCGGTGTGATGTCTACCATCCTGATGTTCGTCGGCGCACTTATCAAATGGTATGCCGTAGGACACGACTTCCCCGGCACCATCTCCGTGCCATTCTTCGGAGAATACCAAACACAGGTGGTCTATGCCGCTCTCGGTTTCGCCATCTACGGTGTAGGTTGTGAGGTGGCAGGTATCACCGTGAGCAAGGTCATCGTCAAGTGGTTCACTGGTCACGAGCTGGCACTTGCTATGGGTCTGCAGGTAGCATTGGCACGTATCGGCACCGCCGGTGCTCTCGCCTTCGCCTTGCCTTTTGCCAAAGCCATGGGCGGTGTGTCGGCATCGGTAGGACTGGGAGCCGCCATGCTCTGCGCCGGTGTGATTGCCTTCCTCGTCTACTGCGTGATGGACAAGCGCGAGGATGCCTCGGCAGCTGCTGCAGAGGCGGAACCGGAAGAAGGTTTCAAGTTCAGCGACCTGAAGAGTCTCGTCACCAACATGGGCTTCTGGTATGTGGCAGTACTCTGCCTGATGTTCTATGCCGGTGTGTTCCCCTTCCTGAAGTTCGCCACCAAGCTGATGGTGTTCAAATATGGTGTTGACGCCAGCGTTGCAGGTCTCATCCCCGCCATGCTTCCCTTCGGTACAATCTTCCTCACCCCATTCTTCGGCAGCATCTATGACAAGCACGGCAAAGGAGCCACGCTGATGATCATCGGCAGCTGTCTGCTCACCGTGGTGCACATTGTCTTCGCCCTCCCCTTCAACGCATGGCCGCTCGCCATTGCTGTGATGATCGTGCTGGGCATCGCCTTCGGTCTTGTACCATCAGCCATGTGGCCCTCTGTGCCAAAGATTATCCCGATGAAACTTCTCGGCACAGCATACGCCCTCATCTTCTACATCCAGAACATCGGTCTCGCACTTGTGCCCGTTTGGATCGGCAAGGTAAACCAAGCCAACACTGCCGCAGACGGCAGCATCGACTACACACAGACGATGACCATCTTCGCCTGCTTCGGTTTGGTTGCCATCGTCATCTCCGTGCTGCTACTTTTAGAAGACCGCCGCAAGGGCTACGGACTTCAAAAACCCAACATCAAGTAATCATCCACACTACTAAAAAAAGGCTGTGCACCACCCGGAGCACAGCCTTTTTTTAGTAGTCGACGTGTCCTCACGTCGACCCAAAGGCATAAGTAAACCAATCGCTAGATCCACTACAGCGGATATACAAACGTAGGAGGCGATGCGCCCTTGCGTCGCCCTTAGCAAATATGATACGCCCAAGAAATTTCAGTGGAAGAACATATATATAATAAGGTATAGGAAAAATAGCCTACCTCAGCCAATCACTTGAACACAGAATAATCGTTGCTTTCGAGTAGTTGCTCGACGCTCACATGAGGATGACTTTTCATGTAGCGGTCTATCTGTTTCACGTATGGCATCTTCCATACGGTCTTGCCCACAGCCTTGTTGGTCACCCACATCACCTTTGCCATGTGCAAGTCGCGTTCCAACTGGGTGCGACTCTCGAAGTCGGTCATGGGATAAAGGCTCAACAGATAGAAATTCAAACAGTCGGGCACAATATACTCACGCGTCATCTGGCGGCGTTGAGCATAACTAAAATAGCGGCGATAGAGCGGATAGTTTACACCGAGATACTTGTCGAGCGAGAAACCGATGGTCTGGTCACCCACCACCACACTTTGATCGAGGGCGCCAATCTGTGCATAGACCATGGGTCGATGGAAATGCGACAGTTCCTTGTCGAGATAACTAAACGCATCATTAAACGCATGGTTGATGTCATCCATGTTGGCATACTCAGCACCGATATCGGCGATAAGCGTCTGCAGCACGGAGTCCTGAAAGAAATTGAGAAACTTAGTGCTTATCGAAGGATCGTCAATGGAGCCGATGCGTACCATTTTTTCAATAAGCGTGCGCGTCTCCATGGGATAGTCTATGTTCATCTGCTGGAGCGCGGAGAAATCTCCCGTGGTAAGATAACGACCCTCCAGACGATCGTAACGTCTCACCTCTATGCGGGTGTCGTCACCATCATCATTGAATGGTTTGAGCTTAAACTCGCACGACACGAGCGCCAAACCTATAAATATCATTAAGAATAGCCGTTTCAATCTTACTTTATCCTTTTACGTTTGCAAAATTAACACAAAAGATTTTAAATTCCAAACATTTGTGCTAAAAATCCTTACGTCATTCTGCATATGAGGAACATATACGGGGCACACACGAAAATATTAACTGGAATGTAACATGCATATGAAAAATTTTGTTTAATTTTGCGGCATATTATTAAAAGAGAGGCGTTTACCTCTTGTTTACGTTTATAAACACAAAAAAAAAGCTATGAGCAAAAGATTGTTTCTTTTCTTCGCCCTGCTTGTTGCCTTCTCGGCAAGCATCATGGCTCAGGTGACCACATCAAGCATCAACGGTAAGGTCACAGCCAGCAGCGAAGAAATCGTTGGGGCTACGGTTGTAGCCATCCACCAACCTTCAGGAACGCGTTACAACGCAGTGACTAACGAAAAAGGACGCTATTCTATCCAGGGTATGCGTGTAGGCGGTCCCTATCAGGTGAAGATCTCCTACATCGGCTACAAGGACGAGACGGTGAACAACGTTTATCTCTCACTGGGCGAGCCAAGTGTGTTCAACATCGACTTGAAGGAAGACTCCAAGCAGTTGGGTGAAGTAACCGTGACTGGAAAGTCGAAAGCCAACAACATCGGTGCGGCACAGAACTTCACACGCAACCAGATTGAGAATACGCCGACCGTGACCCGTAACATCTACGACGTGGCCACCATGTCACCACTGGTAACCACCAACAAGTTTGGCGGTATCACCATCGCCGGCACCAACAACCGCTACAACTCATTCCAGATTGATGGTATGGTGAGCAATGATGTGTTTGGTCTTGCCAGCTCAGGAACCAACGGTGGACAGACCGGTACGAACCCTATCTCTATGGATGCCATCCAGGAAATTCAGGTAGTGGCTTCACCTTTCGACGTACGCCAGAGCGGTTTCACAGGCGGTGCCATCAACGCCATCACCAAGTCGGGAACCAACGAGTTCAAGGGAACAGCCTTCGGCTACTATACCGACCAGAACCTCTACGGTACCTGGAACCAGGTGCGTGAACAGAAACAGAAGCTCACAGAGGAGACCACCAAGACAGCCGGTTTCACTTTCGGCGGTCCGATTATCAAGGACAAACTCTTCTTTTTCACCTCTTTCGAATATAAGAAGAACAGTTATCCTTCTTCCTACTATCCCTCAGACACTTATTTCCTCTCACCCGAAGTGGCACAGCAGATTGCTGACCGCTATGAAGCAGCCACCGGCCACAAGGAGGCATTCACACAGCGCAACATCAACACACAGGGTATCTCGGTGCTCGGTCGTTTGGACTGGAACATCAACAACAACAATAAACTCTCTGTGCGCTATCAGCTGAACGACTCGTACAAGGACGTATACGGCTCAGGCAACTATACCTACTACTTCAACAACAGTTCGTATAGAATGAAAAACAAGACCAATTCGTTTGTTGCCGAGTTGAACTCACACATCAGCAACACCCTCTACAACGAGCTTCGTGCCGGTGCAACCTTCGTACGCGACAACCGTGAGATTCCTTACGCTGGTCCTAACATCTATATCAACACTTCGAAGAAAGTGAATGTCGGTACAGAATACTCTTCAGGCGCCAACTATCTCCGCCAGGACATCTGGACACTGGAAGACAACCTCTCCATCTATTCGGGTAACCACACCATCACAGTGGGTACACACAACGAGATCTACAAGATGAAGAACCTCTTTATCCAGGCTGCCTATGGTGAATATGTATATTCTTCTATCGACGATTTCCTCAACGACAAGGCAAGCTCGTTCGTCTACAACTATTCAGACGAGGCTCTGACAGGCAGCAAGCAGTATGCTCCTGACTTCAAGGCTGGACAGTTTGGCGTATACGTGCAGGACAAATGGGATGCTTCCACACGCTTCCAGCTCACCTATGGTGCACGCTTTGATGTGCCTGTATACTTTAACTCTCCTTCTACCAACGAGACATTCAACACCAGCAACTACACATACCCCGGTGGTCCGGTGGTTGGTCAGGCACCCTACTCTCACGTGATGTTCTCACCCCGTTTGGGCTTCCGCTGGTATGTTACACCTGATCACCGCACCACGCTCCGTGGCGGTGTAGGCATCTTCAACGGTCGTGCTCCATTCGTATGGATGGCAAACGCCTGGAACAATACGGGTATCGAACAGAAAGGTGTGACCATCTACAACACAGCAGACAACATTATCTCGTTCTCAAAATACGGAAGCAACGTAGACAAGCTTGTGGCTGACAACGCATCCAAAGGCAGGGGTTCTAACCCTGTGATCAACACCATTGACCGCCGCTTCAAGTTGCCACAGGTGTTCCGTGCCAACCTTGCTCTTGAGCAGATTCTCCCTGGCGACGTCAAGATGACCGTAGAAGGTCTCTACACCAAGAGCATCAACAATGTATGGTTCCAGAACCTCTGTCTCCACGAGAACGGCAAGGTTTATGCCGTAAGTTCAGAATACCCCAACTCGGGAACCACCTACTTCAAGTCTGACAACTATCCATTCAGCAAGATCATCCACACCACCAACACCAACAAGGGCTACAGCTATTCGGCAAGTGTGAAACTGGAAAAGAGCTTCAACTGGGGTCTTGACCTCATGGCATCTTACACATTCGGACACTCTTACTCTGTGAACGACGGTACTTCATCAGTAGCTGCTTCCAACTGGAACTACAACTACAGTGTAGACCCGACCCAGCAGAGCCTCACCCATGCCCTCTTCGACAAGCCTCACCGCATCGTGGCTATGGTTTCATACAACTCCAAGCGTTATGGCAACCGCCGCTGGCAGACCCATGTAGGCTTGACCTATAACGGCTTCAGCGGTCAGCGCTACAGCCTTACCATGGCAGACAACGCTTCTGCATCGTTCAACGGTGAATATACCAAGGGCAACAGCTTGCTTTATATCCCGACAGACGAAGAGTTGAGCAAGATGACCTTCATGAAATCTGAAAAGAATGCCAGTGGCAATACCGTATACGTGGTAGATGCAAGCGGAGAACAAGCTGCCAAGTACAAAGCATGGATCGAGGGCGACAGCTACGCCAAGAACCATCGCGGACAGTATGCAGAGCGCAACTCTAACCTCGCACACTGGGAGAACCACTTTGACTTGCATCTCTCACAGGACTTCTACTATCTGAGAGAGAAGGGAAGCAAGATCGAGTTGACATTCGATGTCATCAACGTGGCAAACATGATCAACAAGAACTGGGGTACTACCTACACGAGCGCATACAACTGCGACATCCTCACCGTCGTTGACACACCAAGCGACGGCAACGGCAACAAGTATGCACGCTATATGTTCTCCGGCAACAGTGTGAACAAGAGCGACGTGTCAAGCCGTTGGAACGCACAGATTGGTCTGCGCGTGACATTCTAACCCAGATTCCATCACAACGAACATACATCAAGAGAAGTTATTGTCTTGCGCATGCAGGCAATAACTTCTTTTTGATTGACACTAAACAGTAACCAACAAAGACAAAGAGATGATTATAGATTTCAACAACATTGAAGAGCAAGCGTTGCAAAACTTCAAGAGCGGCAACGGTGAACTCGACACACGCAACTATGTAGACGGCAAATGCAAAATCATGATGAGCCGATTGAAACCGGGAGCCAACAGCGGCTATCACAAGCATGAAGGCAACTGCGAGATTGTCTACATCATCAGCGGCAAGGGACACTTCGTCTATGACGACACGGAAGAAGTCGTGAAGGCAGGCGACACACACTACTGCCCCATGGACCACAACCACGCCATGTATAACGATGGTGATGAAGACCTGGTGTATCTCGCCATCGTGCCGGAACACCACTAAGAACAACAAGAAACAACGTGAAAGCCCCGCACCTTCAAAAGTGCGGGGCTTTCACGTTGTATAGAGAACAGCAGCAGGAAGTCCACCTACTGCACCACCTTGAAACGAATACGGAAGCTATGCTTCATCTCGTCCCAATTGGTGCCCAACAGTACAAACTTGCCGATCTGCGATGTAGAGCGTACATGCTTTCCAATGCACGGACATACGTCATAGTCGCCGATACGCACCAGGCGCAATGTCTCCGATGCATCATCGGGCAAGCGGTCGAGCTTCACCCCTTCAGGCAGATGGTCACGGTCTACATATTCAAAGGTCACCGGCAAGTCTTCCGCAATGAGTTCGTTCATCTTGCTCTCGATTGCCTTTTCCTCGTTCTTCGAGGGTTTGTGGTCGAGAATGTAGCTAATCTTACTCTTCTTGCGCTCGATGTGTGCATCGCTTGAGCGTTCACACCCGAACATACGCACCATAGTTTGGTTGAGCAGATGTTCTGCCGTGTGCGCCGGAGGGAACTCTTCCTTGTTGTGCACGTTGAGCACATAACCCTTGTCTTCCATCTTTATCTTGAATTTATAGGCACCCGCTCCATATGGCATCATATAGACCGGGAACACACCGTTACGTTTCAATTCCTGCTTTCCTGTTTCGCCCGTAAGCAAGTCGACCACATCCACTTCACCTTCGCCCATCTTGAAGTAGTCGAAAGCATGCTCAGGAATGGTCACACCACAGTTGACGGCATCTCTGGAGAAGTTCACCGTCACCAGTATCACCTCGTCATCCTTGCAGCGCAGAAAAGCGTACTGCTTGTCAGAATTAATCAACTTCCTGTCTGTGTTGGCATACATCAGATCGAAGAAGGCTCCCTCACGCAATGCCTTCTCGCGATTGGCAAGACGAAGCACACGCATATAGATAAGACCGAGCAAACGGTTCTCCTTGGGCAGATGACTGTGGTCATAATATCCCTTGAAAATAGAGTCTACCGTCCAATAGTCAAAGATGGTCGTACGGCCGTCACAACCACTGAATCCTTCCTTGTCCATACCCCGTTCACCGTATTCCTGCCCGGCATAAAGCATGAACGGATTGGGACGCATCATCACACTGACCACCAATCCCGGCACAGCCTTCATGCCGTCACCACAGAAGAAGTCGCTTGCCACGCGCTGCTCGTCATGGTTCTCAAGGAAGAACAACATGTGGTCGCGGATATCATCCGTCGACTGCCACTGCTGCGTGATTGCCGAGGCTGGTCTGCGCGCGGCAAGCACGTCACGCACGCAATCATACATGCCCACCTTGTCATAAAGATAATCAAAACCGTTGACGATGTAGTTGCGGTATTGATTGGGATCATACACCTCACCGATAAAAAGGATATGGGGATAGCGTTTCTTCACAGCCGAGGTGGCATAGTGCCAGAACGGAGCAGGCACCATCTCTGCCATGTCACAGCGGAATGCGTCTACGCCCTTCCCTGCCCAAAAGAGCAAGATGTCAGTCATCTTCTTCCACGTGTCAGGCACAGGAGTAAAGTGCTCACTGCGCCCTCCATAATCGCAATAGTCCACGCCATAGTTGAGCTTCACCGTTTCATACCAGTCGTTCACACCAGGTGACGCATCGAAGTGATCATTACCCGTAGCTCTGGCAGGCATCTCTTGATAAGGTTCGGCAGCACTCTGCTTCAAGTCGAAAGTAGGAGAAAAGGCTGTTCCCGGACAATAATAGAAATTGTTGGAGGGAGAAAAGCCCATATTCCGGTTATCATCCTCTCCCAAATCGCGCAGCCCTTCAGGTTTACACACGGAATGGTATTGGCGTGCTACATGATTGGGCACGAAGTCGATGACGACTTTCATGCCGGCACGGTGCGTGCGCTCAAGAAGCGACTCGAACTCAGCCATTCTGTCATCAACATTGACAGCCAAGTCGGGATCGATGTCATAATAGTCGGTGATGGCATAGGGCGAACCAGCCCTGCCTTTGACCACAGCAGGATGCTGGGTAGGAATATGGTGTGAAGAATAATCCGTCTGGCTGGCGTGGCGGATAACACCTGTGAACCAAATATGAGTAATGCCCAAGCCTTTAATCTGCTTGAGCACTCTCTCGTCGATATCATTCATCTTTCCACAACCATTTTCGGCAAGCGTACCCCACTCCTTGCGGGTCAAGTTACGGTTGCCGAAAAGGCGTGTAAAGATTTGATAGATAATAATTTTTTCGTTCATCAAAGATGATTATGCAATACCGTGAGCACTTACGTTCTTGTCGATACGGCCAATCATTCCCTGAAGAGCCTTGCCCGGTCCGCACTCTGTAAAGTCATCTGCACCGGCAGCAATCATGTTCTGTACAGTCTGTGTCCAACGCACGCTGCTTGTCAGCTGAGCGATGAGGTTGGTCTTGATTTCCTCTGGATCTGTATGAGGCTGAGCGTCTACGTTCTGGTATACAGGACACTTGGGAGCACTGAACACGGTCTTCTCAATGGCTGCCTGAAGTTCGTCCTTGGCAGGCTGCATCAGCGGTGAATGGAAAGCACCACCAACCTTAAGGGGCAATGCACGCTTTGCACCAGCTGCCTTCAACTGCTCGCATGCAGCATTGATGCCGTCCATTGAACCAGAGATCACGAGCTGACCGGGGCAGTTGTAGTTGGCTGCCACCACCACATTGCCGCTCTTGCTCACTTCTGCGCAAATTTCCTCTATCTTCTCGTCGGGCAAGCCTATGATAGCTGCCATGATACCGGGAGTAGATTCGCATGCTTTCTGCATTGCCATAGCACGGGCATAAACCAAACGAAGACCATCTTCAAAACTCAACGCACCGGCTGCAACCAATGCTGAGAACTCACCGAGTGAGTGGCCAGCCACCATAGCGGGAGCGAAATCGTCACCCAAACAGATGGCGCTGATCACGCTATGAAGGAATACGGCAGGCTGTGTCACCTTGGTCTGCTTCAGTTCATCGTCAGTACCGTTGAACATGATATCCGTAATTTTGTAACCAAGAATTTCGTCGGCCTTGTCAAAGAGTTCTTTTGCCTTTGGGTTATTCTCGTAGAGGTCTTTGCCCATACCTACGAATTGTGCTCCCTGACCGGGAAAAACAAATGCTTTCATTTCTATTTCTTTAGTTTATTAATTAGTTTTCCTACAATCATTTAGTGCACAAAGGTACTAATTATTTCGCAAACATGGGTATAAAACACAAAAAATCCCGCTCAACTCCTTCTGGAATTGTCGGGATTTATATTGAGTTGCTTTACAGTAGCGATTATTCTGCTGCAGGTGCTTCCTCTTCAGCCTTAGGAGCCTCAACGGTAGCTTCTGCTGGAGCCTCCTCTACAGGAGCATTCTCAGCAACCACCTTTACGGGGATTTCAACTTCTACCTCCTTATGGAAGTGTACCGTTGCTACATAGTCACCCACCTTCTTGATGTCGTGCATAGTGATAATCTTGCGGTCGATGTCGAAGCCTTTAGCTTTCAACTCTTCAGCTACGTGAGCTGTAGTCACTGAACCGTAAGTAACACCTGTAGCACTAACCTTAGCCGAGATAACAAGAGCAACGTCTTTCAAAGCTTCACCCTTCTTCTCTGCCTCAGCCTTGAGAGCGGCGAGCTTGTGTGCCTGCTGCTTGAGGTTCTCTGAGAGAACTTTCTTTGCAGAGTCAGAAGCAATAACGCCCTTGCCTGTAGGGATGAGATAATTGCGGCCATAACCAGCCTTCACGCTAACGATATCGTTCTTGTATCCGAGACCGATAATATCTTCTTTCAGTATAATTTCCATTCAGCTGTCCTCCGATTATTTCATCAAGTCAGTTACATAAGGAAGAAGTGCAATCTGGCGAGCACGCTTTACAGCCTGTGCCACACGACGCTGATACTTCAATGAAGTTCCAGTGATGCGACGGGGAAGGATCTTACCCTGCTCGTTCAAGAACTTCTTAAGGAACTCGGGATCCTTATAGTCGATATACTTGATGCCGCTCTTCTTGAAACGACAATACTTCTTCTTCTTTGTATCCACTGAAGGTGGAGTCAAATATCTGATTTCTGAATCTTGTGCTGCCATGATTTAAGCCTCCTCTTTTTTACCAAGTTTGTTTCTTCTCTTCTCTGCGTACTGTGCTGCATACTTGTCGAGCTTCACAGTCATAAAGCGGATCACCTTCTCATCGCGGCGGTATCCAATTTCGAGAGTGTTGATTACTGATGGTTCTGCCTTGAACTCAACCAAGCAATAGAAGCCTGTCGATTTCTTCTCGATAGCATAAGCCATCTTCTTAAGACCCCAGGCCTCCTCATTCAGAATTTCCGCACCGTTGTCGGTGAGAAGCTTTTTGAATTTAGCGACCGTTTCCTTCATCTGTTCATCAGACAAAACGGGAGTTAAAATGAAAACGGTTTCGTATTGATTCATACTACTTAATTTGTTAAATGTTTAATATTTTGCAAAATGCGGTGCAAAGGTACTCTTTTTATTTTACCTGGCAAAATATTTTTACTACTTTTGCAGAAATAAAATAACGTCCTCCCGGTATTCAGGAACAGTTGATACGCTGTCGCCTGATACGGGACAGGACCAAAGCGATGATTATGAAAAAACATGCACGTCACTTGGGCATCTGTGCCATTTGCTTGGGCGTCGCCCTGCTTGCCGTAGGCTATTGTGCCAATTTATCCTTCCACAATTACACGAATCTGCTTTCCCTTCTATTAATAATAGGTGGAAGTGCCTTCCACTTCTACCGCATCAAGAAGGAAAGCCGATACTGATCCGTGCCCGGCTATTCATTACATCTGACCCATATATTGCGCGCACATCTCTGCACAGCGTTCGCCGTCTACTCCCGCAGAAACAATTCCACCGGCATAGCCCGCGCCTTCACCACATGGGAAAAGTCCGGCAATGGTCACATGTTGCAGGGTATCCTTGTCGCGAAGTATTCGTATCGGTGATGACGTACGGGTTTCTGTGGCGATAAGGACGGCTTCATTGGTCAGGAAACCGTGACTCATCTTGCCGAATTTCTTGAACCCTTCCTGCAGACGGGAAGATATCATCTTGGGCATCCAGAAATGCAATGGACTGGATATCAGACCGGGGGCATAACTGCTTTTAGGCAGATCATAACTCAACCTGCCATTGACAAAGTCTGCCATACGCTGCGCCGGTGCCGTCTGCTTCATATTGCCCTGCTGCCAGCAATCCTGTTCCAAATGTTCTTGGAATTGCATGATGCGCAGCGGACTCTCTCCCGGCACATCCTCCGGTCGCATTTCTACCACCATACCGCTGTTCGACCACTTGGTGCCACGGTTACTTGGACTCATACCATTGACCACCAACTGCCTGCTGTCTGTGGCTGCAGGAATGACAAATCCTCCAGGACACATGCAGAAAGAATAGACACCGCGGTTGTCAACTTGCGTCACAAAACTGTATTCCGCAGCTGGAAGATACTTGCCCCTACCCTCTTTCCTGTGGTATTGTATCTGGTCGATCAGCATAGACGGATGTTCCAAGCGCACGCCCACAGCGATGCCCTTAGCCTCTATTTCCACTTTTGCTTCCGCCAGATAGCGGTATACGTCTCGGGCAGAATGGCCTGTAGCAAGGATGACGGGACCGCGATAAGTCTCTTCTGAGCCTGTCACCAAGTTGACAGCTTCTACTCCCTCCACCTTGTCGCCGTTTAAGATTAGGCGGGTCATCTTTGTCTGGAAATGCACTTCGCCGCCAGCCTTTATAATCGTGTTGCGCATGTTTTCTATCACACGAGGCAGTTTGTCTGTTCCGATATGAGGATGCGCATCGGCAAGAATGCTCGTATCCGCACCATGCTGACAGAACACATTAAGAATCTTCTCCGTGCTGCCACGCTTCTTGCTGCGCGTATAGAGTTTTCCGTCAGAGTAAGCACCAGCACCGCCTTCTCCGAAACAATAGTTGCTCTCAGGATCCACCTTCTGTGTCTTGGTGATGGCTGACAAGTCGCGCTTGCGTTCGTGCACGTCCTTTCCACGTTCAAGCACAATCGGCTTAATGCCCAATTCGATCAGCTTCAAGGATGCAAACAGACCGCCGGGACCTTCGCCCACCACGATGGCGTGAGGTTTCGACGATACGTCAGGATAACAGGTGGGCACGTATTCTTCGTCTTGTGGATATTCGTTGATATACACACGCACCTTCAGGTTGACATAGATGGTGCGCTGGCGGGCATCAATGCTGCGCTTCAACACCCTCACCGCAAGTATCGTACGAAGGTCGAGTCCCTTGTCACGTGCGATAAAGTCGGCTATTGTCTGACTGTTTGCCGCCTGCTGCGGCAACACCCTTATCTGGTATTCATTGATCATAACTGCATATTATAATAGGTGAAAACAAAAGGGGGCTGAGTGCATTCGCTGCATGTCAGCCCCAAAGCTAATTAGAGAGTTATTAAAAATCAGATAATTCATTATACATTTATCACTCACATGTTTCCCTGATCAACTTCATGCCCTCGTCTATCGCCTCCATATTCAGCGGTATGAGGTCGTGATGCCGTTCAGGCAATGTCTTGAAGAGTGCCTTTTCGAGTCCTTGGCGCGTTACGATAGGACAAACTTTAAGGAAAGCGCCGAGCACAATCATGTTGAACACCTTGGAATTCTTCATCATCGCAGCCTTGTCCATCGCATCAACACGAAACACATGGATGTCTTTGCGCTTGGGAGGATTGATGATGCCAAAGCCGTCATAGATAAGGATGCCACCAGCTTTGATCTTGGGTTCAAACCTGTCGAGAGAGGGTTGGTTCAATACGATGGCGACATCATAACGGCTGAGGATTGGCGAAGAGATATGCTCGTCGCTGACAATCACCGTCACGTTGGCTGTTCCGCCACGCTGTTCCGGTCCATAAGCCGGCATCCATGTGACTTCCTTGTCTTCCATCAGTCCGGAATAGGCAAGTATCTTTCCCATCGAGAGAACACCTTGTCCACCGAAACCACTTATGATTATTTCTTTTTTCATCTCCGTCAACTTTTCGTTTTACATTCCTGTGGTATCTTTCTTGTCTCCCTTGGGATAATACTTGAACATGTATTCCTTCATCCATTCGTTGGCTTTGATAGGGGACAACTTCCAACCGCTACTACAAGTGCTCACGATTTCCACTAAGCTTGATCCCTTTCCTGTCATTGAGGCTTCAAATGCCTTGCGGATGGCTTTCTTTGCCTGACGGATGGAAGCCACACTTTCCACGCTCTGGCGAGTCACATAACAGGTACCCTCCAATTGGGCTGCAATCTCCGTTAGTTTCAACGGATAACCGTGCAACTGCGGATCACGACCATAGGGACAGGTAGCTGTCTTTTGCCCCAATAGTGTGGTGGGAGCCATTTGTCCTCCAGTCATGCCATAGATGGCATTGTTGATGAAGATGATGGTGATGTTCTCACCTCGGTTGAGTGCATGGATGGATTCTGCCGTTCCGATGCATGCCAAGTCGCCGTCTCCCTGATAGGTGAACACCAAACGGTCGGGCCACAAGCGCTTGATGGCAGTAGCCACGGCAGGCGCACGGCCATGGGCAGCTTCTTGCCAGTCGATGTCCAAGTAGCGGTAGGCAAATACGGCACACCCCACAGGCGATACACCCACGGTCTTATCCTCCATACCCATTTCTTCGATAACCTCCGCCACCAGTTTGTGGACGACGCCATGCGAACATCCTGGACAATAGTGCATCTGCACATCGTTCATCAATGTCGGTTTCTTATACACCAGATTTTCTGGAGATATGATGTTTTCCATAATCAATTTATTCTGCGTTAAGCTTTTCCCTGAGGGCGTTGATAATCTCCTCAGGCTCGGGGACAATGCCTCCCAAACGACCGAACCATTCTACGGGAACAGTGCCGTTGACGGCGAGAAGCACATCTTGCACCATTTGCCCTGCATTGATTTCCACAACGAGAATTCCCTTTTTCCCTTTCGCCTGTTCTGCAAGGGCTTTGCTTGGATAAGGCCAAAGGGTGATGGGGCGGAAAAGTTCTACCTTCAGTCCTTCAGCCTCAGCCATCTCGATTGCCTTTTCGGAGATACGTGCGGCACTGCCGAACGACACGATGAGATAGTCTGCATCAGCACTGCCACTCACCTCATAGCGTACTTCATTCTCGGTAATCGTCTTGTATTTCTCCTGCAAGTGCAGGTTGCGCTGCTCCATAATCTCGGGCTTCAGTTCGAGCGAAGTGAGAATATTGGGTTCGCGGTCCTTGGTCTTGCCGGTGCTTGCCCAAGGACATTCTTTCTTGATTTCTTCTTCTGTGCGACGGGGTTTGTAGGGCGGCAATACCACCTTCTCCATCATCTGACCGATGACACCGTCGCTCAAAATCATGGTAGGATTGCGATACTTGAAGGCAAGCGTGAAAGCCAAATCCATGAAGTCTGCCATCTCCTGCACAGAGGCTGGCGCAAGCACGATGACGTTGTAGTCGCCGTTACCGCCTCCACGTGTAGCCTGAAAATAGTCACTTTGCGAGGGTTGGATGGTGCCCAATCCCGGTCCGCCACGCTGCACGTTGACAATGACACCGGGAATTTCCGCACCAGCCATATAGGAGATGCCTTCCTGCATCAATGCCACACCTGGACTTGAGGAAGACGTAAACACCTTCTTGCCAGCACCAGCGCCTCCATATATCATATTGATTGCAGACACTTCACTTTCTGCCTGCAGCACTACCATACCCGTGGTTTCCCATGGTTTCAGCAAGGCAAGCGTTTCAAGCACCTCACTTTGCGGAGTGATCGGATAACCGAAATATCCGTCTGCGCCACAACGTATTGCAGCATGGGCAATCGCTTCGTTGCCCTTCATCAACATTATCTTCTGTTCTGCCATAGTTGTTTAAGCCTCCACTTTTTTACGGTAAACTTCGATACACCCGTCCGGACATACGATGGCACAAGACGCGCAACCGATGCAAGCGTCGATATCGACGGCTTCCACATACATATAGCCCGAAGGATTCACCTTTTTCGCCAAAGCCAGTACATTCTTCGGACAGGCTACTACACAAAGCGAGCAACCTTTGCATCTGTCTTCGTTGACGACAATGGCACCTTTCATTTTACTCATATCGTTTTTGTCTTGACGAAGTGTCACGCACTCCGTTCATTTCTTGCAATGGTTAGGGATTATAATAATCCGTGCATCTGTAATCGAGAATGCGCTGGAGCATCGCTTGCGCTTCCGACGCAGGACTGTCGGCATCGAGTTCGGCGGCTTCAGAATAGCAGTTCATTGCCAAATGCCACTCTCCCTTCCGCCGATAGTCGTTACCTTTTATATATAGAGCCTCCGCCAGTTCTTGCCTGCTGCCCATTCTCAATTCTATTTATAGTATTCATGCTTGCCTGCAGCAAGCGTGTTCTTCATCAGTGAACAGATGGTCATAGGACCTACACCGCCCGGCACTGGTGTAATGAAGGAGCATTTGGGAGCCACTTCATCAAACTTCACATCACCGTTCAGTCTGAAACCGCTCTTCCGCGAGCTGTCCGGCACACGGGTGGTGCCCACATCAATCACAACGGCGCCTTCTTTCACCATATCGGCTGTGACGAAGTCTGGACGTCCGATAGCGGCAATGATGATATCCGCCTCCCTACATTCCTCCTTGAGGTTACGGGAATGTGAATGGCAAACGGTGACTGTCGCGTCGCCATACTGCTTTTGCATCATGAGTTGTGCCATCGGCTTGCCCACGATATTGCTGCGACCGAGCACCACACACTTCTTACCGCTTGTCTCCACATGGTAGCGCTGCAAAAGCGTGAGGATGCCAAGCGGTGTGGCTGATATAAAGCAAGGAAGTCCGATTGCCATCCGTCCTACATTGACGGGATGAAAGCCATCAACATCCTTGTGATAGTCGATGGTCTCTATCACCTTCTGCTCGTCTATGTGCCGGGGCAACGGCAACTGGACGATAAAGCCGTCCACATCTGCGTCTTCATTCAACTTCTTCACCTCATCGAGCAACTGTTCTTCCGTCACATCATCTTCAAAGCGGATGAGTGTCGACTTGAAGCCACATTGCTCGCATGCGATGACTTTATTTTTCACATATGTTTCAGAGCCGCCGTCATGCCCTACCAAAATTGCCGCCAAATGAGGGCGCTTTCCCCCATTAGCCACAATTGATTTCACCTCTTCCGCTATTTCTGCCTTGATGGCCGCTGCGGTAGTTTTTCCATCTATCAGCTGCATATCTGTACGGTCTATGTTTTTCAATGTTATAGGTTCTCTTTCTACATGCCTGGCATCTTCATGCCCTTCATGTGTTTCATCATGCCAGCCATCTTGCTGCCGGTCACCATCTTCATCATCTTGCGGGTCTGGTCAAACTGCTTGATGAGGCGGTTCACCTCCTGGATGTTCGTACCCGATCCCTTGGCGATGCGCTGACGGCGGCTGGTGTTGAGAATGCCTGGATTGCTGCGCTCTTCCTTAGTCATGCTGTAGATGATAGCCTCAATGCCCTTGAAGGCGTTGTCGTCTATTTCCACATCTTTGATGGCCTTGCCGACACCCGGTATCATCGAAGCGAGATCCTTAAGGTTTCCCATCTTCTTGATCTGCTGTATCTGATTGAGGAAGTCATTGAAGTCAAACTGGTTCTTCTGTATCTTCTTCTGCAGTTTCTTCGCCTCTTCCTCGTCAAACTGCTCCTGGGCACGTTCCACAAGACTGACGATATCGCCCATGCCAAGAATACGGTCTGCCATACGTGCGGGATGGAACACGTCTACGGCTTCCATCTTCTCACCTGTACCGACAAACTTGATAGGCTTTGTCACTACTGTGCGGATACTTAAGGCTGCACCGCCGCGGGTGTCACCGTCAAGTTTGGTGAGAACCACACCGTCGAAGTCAAGTCGGTCGTTGAATTCCTTGGCTGTATTCACAGCATCCTGACCCGTCATGGAATCCACGACAAACAGGGTCTCGTCGGGATGAATAGAGTCTTTGAGGTGTGAAATCTCGTTCATCATCTCCTCATCGATCGCCAAGCGACCTGCCGTATCGACGATGACCACATCGTTTCCTTTCGCTTTTGCCTCAGCAATGGCATGGTTGGCGATTTCCACCACGTCCTTGTTTTCCGGCTCGGAATATACAGGCACGTTCACCTGCTCTCCCACCACTTTCAACTGGTCGATGGCAGCAGGGCGGTATACATCGCACGCCACGAGCAGAGGATTCTTATGCTGTTTGGTCTTGAGCATGTTGGCCAACTTGCCGCTGAAGGTTGTCTTACCGGATCCTTGCAGACCAGACATCAAGATGATAGCTGGCTTTCCTTTCAAGTTCAGGTCTACCGCCTCACCTCCCATCAACTCGGCAAGCTCGTCGTGTACAAGTTTCACCATCAACTGTCCTGGCTTCACGGCATTGAGCACGTTCATGCCCAGTGCTTTCTTCTTCACCGTGTCAGTGAATGTCTTGGCCACTTTATAGTTTACGTCGGCATCAAGCAACGCTCTTCTCACATCCTTGAGGGTTTCGGCTACATTGATTTCCGTGATCTTGCCTTCGCCTTTCAGTATTTTGAAAGAACGTTCAAGTCTGTCACTTAAATTCTCGAACATATCTACAGAATTGTTTTATTTTTCTTGATAATTATTCTTTTTGGGTATTGCAAAAGTAATCAATATTGTAGAGAATAGGGGGAAAAGGCACAGGTATTTAAAATATTTTAAATTAGTTTTCCCGAAAAATGCGCACAACATATAGTGGTGTGCAATAAATCTTGCCACGCAAGGCTCAGTCGAATTCGTTCAACTCCTTATAGATGCGCTGCACGGGCAACCCCATCACGTTGTAGTAACTTCCGTTCAAGCCCGTCACGCCGACATAGCCTATCCATTCCTGCACGCCATAGGCACCGGCCTTGTCTAAGGGCTTGTATTTCTCCACGTAATAATTGATCTCTGCATCCGACAATTCCTTGAACGTCACCTCTGTCGTCACCGAGAAATGCCGCTGCTGCTTGGCCGTGGTCAGACAGACACCCGTGATGACGCGATGTGTCTTGCCACTCAACTTGCGGAGCATGTCGTGCGCATCGGCAGCATCACGGGGTTTCCCAAGCACCTCGTCACCAAGCACGACAATGGTATCAGCTGTCAATACCAGTTCATCGTCGGCAATCATGCCCTGATAAGCTGCAGCTTTTTCACGCGCGATATACTCGGCAGTTTCACAGGTGGGCAAATCTGCCGGATAGGACTCACTCACGTCCGGCAACACCTTTACCTCAAACGGAATATCGAGTCCTGCGAGCAGTTCGCGCCGTCTGGGGGAGTTGCTCGCCAGAATAATCTTGTATTTCATGTTCGTTCGTTTTTGTTTCGATTACCACCCGAAGGCAACGGCGTCACTGAGCCATTTGCCTTGAGCCTTAAGCACTTGTTCGATAATGTCACGACCACAGCCACAACCGCCATTGCAGTCGCTGATATACCGGCAGATACGCTTCACGTCGGTGCAGGCATCCTTAGGACAGCAAGGACATCCGCACGCCATCAGCACCTCGTAGTCCGGGATATCGTCGCCCACATAGATCACCTCTTCGGGCTGGTATCCGTACTTGTCAAGGAATTCGCGGAACGCCTTTATCTTCACGCTCACGCCCATACAGATGTCTTCCACGCCCAATCCCCGATAGCGCATCTCCACAGCACGGGTATTCCCGCCCGTAATGATACCAATGCGCAGTCCTTTCTTCTGTGCCAACTGGATGGCATATCCGTCCTTGATATTCACGGTGCGCAAGGGTTCTCCCTCTGCACTGAGCGTGATGGTTTCTGCACTGAGCACGCCGTCTACATCAAAGACGACTGCCCTTATGCGTTTCAGATCGTAGTCTATCATGATTCTTCTTTTGTCGCTGATCGTTTATGTATGCTGAGGCTCATCCGCTCATAGAGGTCTTTCACCAACGGATTGTCCTTGAGCAGACGCGCTTGGTCGCGTATGATATTCTGGTCGAAGCGCACGGCAGGTCCAGTCTGCGCATCGGCAGGCGGCAAGGTGTGCACCTTACGGCAGGTTTCATCAATCAGCGGATACATCACGCTGAAGTCCATACCATGGCGTGTCAAGATGTCGGATGCCACCGTATAGCAATGGTTCACAAAGTTGCATGCCCACACAGCCGAGAGATGCAGATATCTGCGGTCTTCTGAAGACAAATAGCGCACCACATTACTTATACTGCCAGCCAAACGCTCTATGCAGGATTTGGCATACGTGTCGTTGTATTCTAAGAAGCAAGGTATCTCGCCGAAGTCCACCTCTTTTTCTTTACTAAACGTCTGCATGGGATAGATCACGCCATAATGGAGCGCCATTCCCTCAAACACGTTCATGGGCATACTCCCTGCCGTATGGACGAACACCTTGTTTTCCTTTCCCTTGCAGAGTTGCGGAACCAAATCTCCCATCACGCTGTCTTTTACGGATACGATATAGATGTCTGCATCCGATACGATACGTGACAAATCATCAGTGGGAGAACCTCCGAGGAGTTCTGCCAACGCCGTGGCATGTTCCATCGTGCGGCTGTATACCTGAAGGATATCATGTCCGGCTGCCAATAACGCCTTGCCCAGATTGGTGGCAAGGTTGCCGGCTCCTATCAATACTGTTTTCATCTCTTAGATTATCGTCTTTTATTCGCAATAGCAAAAGTACGAACTTTCCACTGAAAAAGCCCGAACAATATTGTTTTTTTGGAAAGTTTTAGTAATTTTGCGCATATATGGAATACACCATAACCATCATCCGACACAGTAAAGACTTGCCTCCACTGGCTTGTCACAACTTCTTCCACAGCACTGCCCTTTTCCGTATCATCGAGAAGACGCCTGGACAGACTCCCTACATGCTCGTGGCACAGGACGACTGTGGCTGCGTGGTTGCCCACATGCTGGTGACGCTACGCAGGCGCGGAGCACTGATGCCGCCCTATCTGTTCACGCAGGGGCGCATCTATGGCGAAGGTGAATATACCGAAGGAGTGGACCGGGAACGGATTTTCGGCATGATGCTCGACCGGCTCGACCAGACATTGCGGCGCAAGTTGTGCCTGTACATTGAGTTTTCCAATCTCTCAAGGAAGATGTTCGGCTACAAGGAGTTCCGCCAGAGCCGCTATTTTCCCGTGCAATGGATGCAGATACACAACTCGCTACACAGTGCGAGTCCGGAAAAGAGACTTACGGAGAAGGTGCTCCACCGCATCGAAAATGCCGCCAAGCAAGGGGTCACCGTGCATGAAGCCACAGACGAACAAGAAATCAAGCGGTTTTATGGCGTGCTCCATGCCCACAACAGGCTTCGCTTCCTCAGTTATCTGCCGCACGAACGTCTGTTTGCCGAGATGCGAAGTCAGCAAGCCAACTGCCGTCTCTATGTATGCCAACAGCGGGGAAAGACCATCGGCAGCGGCGCTGTCATCTATTCCGAAGGTAACGCTTATCTGTGGTATTATGCCGCCAAAGGAAAAGTCAACCCCCTGCTCCACCCCAAGACTATGCTGCTGTGGCACGCTGTGAAGACCGCCCACATGGATGGTTGCCGCCACTTCTACTTCATGGATGCCGGACTTCCGTTCCGCCGCAGCCACACCCGCGAATTCATTCTTGGCTTTGGCGGAAAACCGGTGAGTTCCTACCGTTGGTTCAGGTTCAGCATCGGCTGGATCAACCGCCTGCTCTCATGGTTTTATAAGGAATAAAAAAAAACGAAAGCCTCGTCCGGGCATTCGTTCCTAAGAAAAGAATAAAAGGAAAACAGTGTCCCTATAAGCCGGGTTCTGTTCCAGCTTGCGCCTCTCAACGCAAGCGGCATCTGTCATTTATCTACTCCAACGGTCACCCATTGGCTCTAGCGTCCTACCCTCCGTCGCATTGCTCGGGCGGACAACCCTCGGTCGACGGTATACGCGAACTTGCAGCCTCCAGATGGCACAGCCCGATGATCACCCATCGGCTGGTGGTCTCTTACACCACCTTCTCACCCTTACCTTGTCAAGCAAGGCGGTTGTTTTCTTCTGCCTCCTCCTACTGTTACCAATAGCTTCTACTTTCGGAAGTGGAGCGTCCTATGCTGCCCGGACTTTCCTCTTGCACCATATATAGATGCCAGCGACAGAACCGGGGCACTGTTTCCATGATGCAAAGTTACAGTTTAATCTCTGAACCGCAAAATATATGTATCATTTTTTCAATGCGCCAGCCAACTGCTCCGCAATTTGTGTCTGCCCTTTCACTGTGGGATGACCAGCCTGTTTGTCAATTCCGGAAAGCTTGATAAGCTCCACACCATAGTGCTTGCAGATGGTTTCTGCAGACTCGTTGATGGCCTGTTTCAGTCCGTCATTAAGAATGAAGTATATCTTCACGTTCGGATAGCGAAGTTTCATATGGTCAAGCATATACGCCATGGCAGGACGAAAGTCGTAGAAGTCGCCACGCGTAAACCCGCTCCATTTGTATTCTCCTATAGGTGCACCCGCCCAACTGTCGTTCGTCGCACCAAAGATAAAGATAATGTCGGGGCAGCCAAGGTCGTCCATACGGGTGATGAAAGAACGGTCGGAATAGTCGTTGCCGCTATATCCCGTATAGGAAATGGTGGCTCCGCTGTAGGAGTTGTTGCGGCACAAGCGCCAACCCATTTGGGATATCAACTGGTGCCACCACATCTGGTCAACGCGACAAACATCGGTCTTGCGGGGTTTCTCGAAATACCACAATTCGTTGGTAGCAGGATGTGTGAAACCCTGAAACGTGGAATAGGAATCGCCAAGGATCGACACACTGGGTTTGTATTGCTGGGCACAAAGTGCCAACACGCAAAACAAGCAGCAAATCAAGGTTGTAGCTCTCTTCATCATCTTCGTTCTGTTTTATTCGTTTCTATGTTTATCAGAATGGTGGTGAGGTCATCTGTTGGAAGTCAGCCTCACCAGCCGCCATCAAGGGGTCATTCATCTGAGGTCCGTCCATCTGTCCGCCGACATATTCGCCTTCGGGTGATTCCTGCGACATGGAAGGCTCGTCCTTATACACGTCTTCCGGATTGGCAAAGCGCGTGAACTCACCCTGGAAGTTGAGCAGCACATCGCCTGTGGCACCCTTACGGTGCTTGGCTATGATGATCTGCGCCATGCCACGATAGTCGTTTCCCTTCTCGTCTTCATAGATGTGATAGTATTCGGGGCGGTGCACGAACAATACCATGTCGGCATCTTGCTCGATGGCTCCCGACTCACGCAAGTCGCTTAACTGCGGGCGCTTGCCTTCCACGCCTTCGCGCTGTTCCACATTACGACTCAACTGACTGAGTGCCAACACAGGTATATCAAGTTCCTTAGCCAATCCCTTCAACGAGCGGCTGATGGTAGACACCTCTTCCTGACGGTTTCCAAAACGCATGCCGTTGGCATTCATCAGCTGCAAATAGTCGATCATGATAAGCTTCACACCCTTCTCTCTCACCAGTCGCCGCGCCTTGGTACGCAGTTCGAAGACGGAAAGTCCCGGGGTGTCGTCCACATAGAGGGGTGCACCGTCCAGTTTTCTCAGGTTGTTGTTGAGCTGTGCCCATTCGGGCTCGTTCAACTGACCGTTCATGATCTTGCTTCCTGGTATGGAGCAAGTGTTGGAGATAAGTCGGTTCACCAGCTGCACGTTGTTCATTTCGAGCGAGAAGAATGCGATGGGTTCACGATAGTCTACGGCGATATTCTTTGCGATAGACAGTGCGAACGAGGTCTTACCCATGGCTGGACGACCGGCGATGATGACCAGGTCGGAGGGTTGCCAGCCACTCGTGATGCGGTCGAGCTTGGTGTAGCCGCTCGGCACACCTGTCAAACCGCCCTGCTGTGCGGCAGCTTTCTGTATGTTTTCATACGCCTTTTTCACCACAGGGTCTATCTGGGTGTAGTCCTGACGCATGTTCTTCTGCGACAGCTCGAAAAGTGCACCTTCGGCTTCCTGCATCAGTTCGTCGATGTCTACGCCCTCTTCAAACGCCTTGGTCTCTATCAGACTTGAATAGGAAATGAGTTGGCGCGCCAAAAACTTCTGTGCCAGAATCTTGGCGTGATATTCCACATGTGCGGACGACGCCACGCCGTTGGAGATCTGAAAGAGATAGGGCGGATTGCCTGCCTGCTCCAGCGTCCCTTCCCGCTTCAGTTCCTCGGTCACGGTCATGATGTCGACCGGCTTTTCTTCGAGGTTCAGCGTCTGGATGGCAGCGTATATATATTGGTGTTGGGGCAGATAGAACGTTTCTGGGCGCAACAGTTCCGAAACGATGGAAAAGGCGTCCTTGTCGATCAGCAAGGCGCCCAACACAGCTTTCTCTATTTCAGTGGCCTGGGGAGGCAACTTGCCGTAGATGCCGTCGACCATGGGCGGCTGCCCCGGATTGTTCACAATCTTATAGTTTCTCTTCTGTTTGCTGTCTGCCATTTGAGCTTGTCGTTATTCGTTAGTGGCTGCAAATTTACACAAAAGTTGCAACATACACGTCTCGTCCGCCAACTTTTATTTCTCGCTCCACTTCACGTCCCTTTTGCATAAAGATAACCTACTTTCTCCACAAGGCTACTATTTTCCGCATTTCTGGTTAGGCAAAATCTCCGTTCCGTACTTCGGAATGTACATTCCGTACTTTGGAACGCACATTCCGTACTTTGGAACGTACATTCCGTAGTTCGGAACGGAGATTTTGATTATATTTAAATGCAAAAACATATAGCTTCTCGGGGGATGAAACCTAACCTTATGCCACTCATATTATAGCTGAATGGGAAGAGCCGAACACAAGCACCGCGGAAAACACAGCCTCAGAAAAAACAACGGCTTTATTTTGCCCGTTTCTCCAATTGCATTACCTTTGCATACAGATAAAACACCATGTTATGATTGTATTCCCAAACGCCAAGATCAATCTTGGACTCAACATCGTGGGCAAACGCCCTGACGGTTACCATGACCTGGAGACCGTGTTCTACCCTATTCCACTCTGCGATGCATTGGAAATAAAAAAAATGGACGAGCATTTCCCCTCCTCCACAGACTGCGACCTGAAGGTGACGGGCAATGCCGTAGACTGCGACGAGCGCAACAATCTGGTCGTCAAAGCATACGAACTGATAGCGGCAGACTTCAAGCTCCCCCGCATTCATATCCACCTTTATAAACATATCCCCTCCCAAGCCGGCTTGGGAGGCGGTTCAAGCGATGCCGCCTTCATGATCAAACTGCTCGACGAACGTTTCCGACTCAACATGGGACAGTCTTTGATGGAACAGTATGCCGCCCGACTGGGTGCCGACTGCGCCTTCTTCATCCGCAACGAGGTGTCTTTCGCCCAAGGTATCGGCGAGATTCTGGAACCTGCCGACACACCCGACGGTAACTTGGAAGGTTATTGGATGACGGTGGTAAAACCCGGCATCTCTGTCTCCACCGCTGAGGCTTTTGCACGCATCGAGCCACACAAACCGCAGATGTGCTGCCGCGACATCGTGAAGAAGCACATCGGAGAATGGCGCGACATGCTCCACAACGACTTCGAAGACTCGGTGTTTGCCGTCCATCCGGAACTGGAAGCCATCAAGAACCGACTTTACAGTCTGGGAGCCGCTTATGCGCAGATGTCTGGTAGCGGCAGTGCTCTCTACGGCATCTTCTATGAACAGCCGCAAGGTGTAGAAGAAGCGTTCCCCGACTATTTCACGTTCACTGCCAAACTGTAAACGCATGAGAGACAACCAACAGGAACTGTTCCCCGTTGTCGACGAGGCTGGCAACGTGACGGGAAGCATCGACCGCAAACATGCGCACGACGGCAGCAAGATTCTGCACCCTGTGGTGCATCTGCACGTGTTCAACAGCCGAGGAGAACTGTATCTTCAAAAGCGCCCACAATGGAAAGACATCCAACCGGGCAGATGGGACACAGCTACTGGAGGACACGTGGACTATGGGGAAAGCGTGGACGAGGCACTCAGAAGAGAGGTGAGAGAAGAGTTGGGCATCACCGACTTCACTCCACAATTCTTGGGAAAGTATGTCTTTGAAGGCAAGCGAGAACGAGAACTGGTATACGTGCACCGCACCTGCTACGACGGCATCGTCAATCCAAGTCCCGAAGAATTGGACGGCGGTCGCTTCTGGACTGCTGACGAGATTCGCGAGAACATAGGTAAAGACATATTCACGCCCAACTTTGAAAGCGAGTATCTTTCCTTCTTCGGAAAATAACCAAGCATCACCCCTTGAACCAGCAGACAAGCAATTTTCACAGAAAAGAATAGCATGTCATGCATCCCGAACAAACGCAAAGTAGTAGTCGACGCGTCCCCGCGTCGACCCAAAGGCACATGAATAGCATGTCATGCATTGCATCCCGAACAGCACAAGGGATGCGGCGAGGACGCCGCACCTACTACAACAAGCGCAGTATAGGAGGCGACGCGCCCTCGCGTCGCCCTTAGCGCAAAAGCTAATATCCTATCATTTCAAGAATAATCGCAAAAAGCGCATCCAACTTCACAGTCGGATGCGCTTCTGGTAAAAACCTTTTTAATTGGTAGGTCGGCCTAACGACCGACAGGATCTAGTTTAAAGCGTATGTAAAATCCTCATTAATACTCTTACAATTTGAGACTCTGCTTGATGGCAGCAATCTTCTCGTTGGCTTCCTTGTCGCAACGCTCATAGCAACCGGCGCACTTCATGGTGCCCTTCACCTCGATATAGAACTTAATCTTGGGCTCAGTACCAGATGGACGAACACTCACCTTGGTGTCGTCATCACAGAACCACTGGAGCACATTGCTGGTCTCAGGCATATCGAGCTTTGTCTTGTTGCCCTGAGCATCGGTAGCCTCAAGCGTCTGGTAGTCTTTCCACAGAACAATCTTGCTGCCGCCAAGTTCCTTAGGCGGGTTGTTGCGGAAATCGGTCATCATCTGCTTGATTTCATCGGCACCAGTCTTGCCTGGGCGAACCACATTGACCGTAAACTCCTTAGAGAAGCCATACTCCAAATAGATGCCCATCAGCAATTCATAGAGCGTCTTACCCTGGTCTTTGGCATAAGCGCAGATTTCAGCGAGCAAGGAGCAAGCCGATACGGCATCCTTGTCGCGCACAAAGTCCTCTGCAAGGAATCCGTAGCTTTCCTCACCACCACCGATATACTGCTGCTTGCCTTCAGAAAGACGGATCTCACGTGCGATCCACTTAAAACCAGTATAGCAGTCGCGCATCTCGATGTGCTGCTTTTCAGCAATCTTGCGGATCACCTCAGTGGTCACAATGGTCTTCACAATGAAGTCTGTGGGCTTCATCAAGCCCTTCTGCTGACGATTGGTGATGATATAATAAAGGAAGAGCAGACAGGTCTGGTTGCCGTTGATGAGTATCCACTCACCCTTGTCGTTCTTGCAAGCCATGCCCACACGGTCGGCATCCGGGTCGGAAGCCATTACGATGTCGGCGTCAAGTTCCTTGGCATCACGGAGCGCCAAGGTCAAAGCCTCACCGTTTTCAGGATTAGGACTCTTTACTGTCGGGAAGTCACCACTCTTGACCATCTGTTCCTTCACGCAGTGCACATTCTCGAAGCCCCACAGTTTCAACGAGCGCGGGATGAGCATCATGCCTGTGCCGTGAAGAGGTGTATAGACAATCTTGAGATCTTTCTGGCGGTTAATCACTTCAGGATCGATAGACAATGCCTTGATCTTGTCAAGATATACCTTGTCAATTTCCTCGCCGATGATTTCGATGAGTTCCTTCTTGCCCTGGAACTTCACGTCTTCCACCTTCACCTTGTTCACCTCGTCGATGATACCGGTATCGTGGGGAGCAAGCACCTGTGCGCCATCCTCCCAATAAGCCTTGTATCCGTTGTATTCGCGTGGGTTGTGAGAAGCCGTGATGTTCACGCCGCTCTGGCAGCCGAGATGACGGATGGCAAACGAGCACTCCGGCGTAGGACGCATGTCATCAAAGAGATACACTTTAATGTCGTTAGCCGAGAAGATGTCTGCCACAGTCTCGGCGAAGAGACGGCTGTTATTGCGGCAGTCGTGGCACACCACTACGGAAATCTGCTCGCGGTCGGCAAAGTTCTTCTTGAGATAGTTGGCGAAGCCTTGGGTAGCCAAGCCAACGGTATAGATGTTCATACGGTTAGATCCCGCGCCCATAATACCGCGGAGACCACCGGTTCC
This sequence comes from Lachnospiraceae bacterium, assembly GCA_963654295.1. GTDB lineage: Bacteria > Bacteroidota > Bacteroidia > Bacteroidales > Bacteroidaceae > Prevotella. The sequence continues at coordinate 38,286 of CAVJZZ010000005.1, forward strand.
AAATTCCAAATCCTTGTAGAAGCTTTCGATCAGATTGGTCTTGTCGTCGGCATCTATCATTTCCTTTACTGCTTTCTGTGTGTCTGCATCAAAAGCCGGAGTGAGCCATTGCTGCGCTTTGGCGACACACTGTGAAATGAGTTCCTGATTGTTTTCCATAATGTATAAATTTTGATTGTCTTGCAAAGATAGGCGCTTTCCCGAAAAAAAACAAATAAAAAGGGCAAAACTTTTTATGTTTATAGCCTTTTTGTCGTAACTTTGCACCTATGGAACTATATTTCAAGGGGCTGTTCATCGCCCTGTCTACATTTCTGATTATCGGCACTTTCCACCCTATTGTCATCAAGACGGAATATCACTTCGGCACGCGACCGTGGTGGGGTTTCCTTTTACTCGGCATTGCAAGCATCGTGACGGCACTCTTTGTGGCGGACGTGTTCTGGTCTTCCTTGCTCGGCGTGCTGGGAGCTTCACTGCTTTGGTCTATCGGCGAACTGTTTGAACAGCGCAAGCGTGTGAAGAAAGGTTGGTTTCCGATGAATCCCAAACGAAAGGACGAGTACGTATGAAAACCATGCTGATATGGGTTGGCAAGACCGTCAACAAGCACTTCGTGGCGGGTATCAACGACTACGTGGAACGCATCGGTCACTACATGCCATTCGAAACGCTCACCATCCCCGAGCTTAAGAATACGAAGAAGCTCTCTGAAGAACAGCAAAAAACAGCCGAAGGTGAACTGATCCTCAAACAGATACAACCATCAGACACGGTCGTGCTGCTCGACGAGCACGGCAAGGAGATGCGCAGCATAGAGTTTGCCGCATGGACGGAAAAGAAGCAACAGACCGCCCGGAGACTTATATATATAATAGGTGGTCCATACGGTTTCTCGGAAGCCGTATACCAGCGTGCCGACGAAAAGATATCACTGTCGCGCATGACCTTTTCCCACCAGATGGTTCGCCTGGTCTTCGTGGAGCAAATCTATCGCGCCTGCACCATCATCAAAGGCGAACCCTATCATCACGAATAATCCTTAGACCATGAACGGACTTTATACGATTCTGTTGCTCCTGTTGAGCAACGTTTTCATGACGCTCGCCTGGTACGGACACCTGCGTCTGCAGACTTCAGGCATCAGCAAGGGATGGCCTCTTCTCGGTGTCATCCTCTTCTCGTGGGGCATTGCCTTCTTTGAATACTGTTGCCAAGTGCCCGCCAACAGGATGGGCTTCAATGGTAATGGCGGTCCTTTCTCACTGGTACAACTCAAAGTGGTGCAGGAGTGCATCAGTCTTGGCGTGTTTGCCGTCATCGCCAACATTCTCTTCCAAGGACAGAGTCTGCACTGGAACCATATCCTCGCCTTTCTGTTCATCATCTGCGCCGTCTATCTCGTCTTCATGAAATGACCATGCAAGGAAAAGAGACCACTGCAGAAGAACGCAAGCTCCACAAGAAGCTGAAGGCAAAATTCGAGAAAGCCATTTTCGACTACGGTATGATAGAAGACGGCGACAAGGTGCTCGTCGCACTGTCGGGCGGAAAAGACTCGCTCTTTCTCACCGAAATGCTCGCCGAGCGCATGCGCATTTGGAAACCGAAGTTCTCGGTAGAAGCCATCCATGTGCGCATGAGCCACATCGACTACCGCACGTCGACTGACTATCTTGAAAGGTTTTGCCAAGAACTCCACGTTCCTTTGCACATCGTGGAGACCGATTTCGATCCGTCAACAGACAAGCGTAAAGTGCCGTGTTTCCTGTGTTCATGGTATCGGCGGAAGACCATCTTCCAACAGGCACAGTCACTGGGATGCAACAAGATTGCACTGGGACACCACCAGGATGACATCATCCACACTGCCCTACTCAACCAGCTATTCCAGGGACGATACGAGACGATGCCTGTCAAACTTGCCATGCAGAAGATGCCATTCACCCTCATCCGTCCGCTCTGTCTGATGGCGGAAGCCGACATCCTGCGCATGGCTACGTTGCGACAATATGAGAAGCAGGAAAAACTCTGCCCCTACGAGACGAGCAGCAACCGCACCTACGTGGCACATCTTTTTGCCGAGATTGAAAAGCAAAACCCTGAAGCACGCCATTCCATGTGGCACGCCTTCGAGAAATCGGGCATCCTGCTGAGGCAAGAAAGCAGGGAAGAAGAAGCCCCAAGAGAAATATTTTGAAAAAAGTAGAGAAAAGATTTGGAGGTATCAGAGAAAAGTACTACCTTTGCACTCGCAATTAAGCAATGAGGCTCCGTAGCTCAACTGAATAGAGCATCTGACTACGGATCAGAAGGTTACGGGTTTGAATCCCATCGGAGTCACAAAAAAAGGAATCTTACAAATGTAAGGTTCCTTTTTTGTGTTTGTATATGTGATCCGGAATGTTTGTCGTGCGAATCATCTGCCGTTGGGTCGACGTGAGGACACGTCAACTACTACACTGCACTTGTCGTAGGCTGCGACTATGCCTGTCGTAGTAGGTGCGGCGTCCCCGCCGCATCCCCTGTGCTTGTCTGGAATCCTTGTCGTGAGAATTATCTGCCGTTGGGTCGACGTGGGGACACGTCGACTACTATACTGGTTTCTATTAGGGACAACGAAAAAAGCCCAATAGAGATTGTCTGCAGACAATTTCTATTGGACCTTAATGTGTGGACCACTCCTGCAGCCTATGCGTAGGAGTGCATGCCCGCAAGAAAATAGTTAACGCCGAAATAGGTCATCAGCACACAGAGGAAAGCAGTAATCATATAGATATGAACATACAAGGGCTTTCTCGTCCACTTGATGTCACCATGCAACGGAGCTGCATAGATGAGCATGGTAATGAGTGCCCAGACTTCCTTGCAGTCCCATCCCCAATACTTGCCCCAACTCACATTCGCCCAGATGGCTCCGATAAATATGCCTATCGCCAAGAGCGCCACGGCTGGATAGAGAAGGAACTGTGACAACGCAGAGAGTTGCGCTTCTTTCTCTGCTGCATGACGCTGGTGAGCGATAACGCCCTGGATGCCCGTCAAAGCCATCAAACCGAACAGGGCATATGAGAACATGATGACCATCACATGGAGGGAGAGCAGAGGCGATTGCAACACCGGCATGAGTGGAGTTATCTGCGGATTGCTGTCGGTGATCATCGCTACAAGTAGGGCAAACGATGCCAAGAGGGGTCCGAAATGTTGGATCACCTGGAACTTCTTGTACATGAAGATGGTGAGGACCAACACAGCCCACGACATGAACTGCATGGTCTCATAACCATTGGACAGCGGAAGATGACCGGACACGAACCAGCGCAACGCCAGCAAGACTGTGGTGTGCAGCAGCATGACACCGATCAATATACGCTTCGCCAACTGCATGTGCTTCTCTTTCTTTCCGGAAAGGGTCACTGTGGAAACGATGACTGCCAAAAGAGACAACGTGAGATACATCATAATGATCCACCGCTGGGTATTCAACGTATTGTAGAACAGTTCGCAATAGACTCCGAAGGTGGAAGGCATGACGTCCTTGCCACGTACGTGCTGATACTTGTAAATCTTTACAGCGATGTCTTCTGCCCTCTTTTGGTCGCCGGTAATGATACTCTCTGCCAGATAATCCATGGATTTCATGACGAAGTTGAGTTCTTTCTCGGGAAGTTTCACGCCACGCAAGGATTCGCCCGGTGCCAGCCATCTGAACTTGCCCGATGCCTCCTTGTAAGGAAACACCTTGAGCATCTCACCATTGTAGAGCATGCGGACGATGTTGAATTTCTCGTCTATGGCGCTGAGCTTTTTCTGCAGACTCTTGTCGCCATGCTTGTAGGCATCGCGCAACGGCTTCTCCAACTTATATTCATTGTATTCGTCATAGAAATCGTGGAATGAAGCCCACTTGTCGCTCAGCCCCATCAACTCCTGCACCTTCTTATCCTTGATTTCTATCATCTTCACGGTTTCCCAGTAAGGCACGTCAAATACCCAACCGGCAAATATCTCATTGGCAGACATGCCTTTCCAAGAAGGTTTGCCGCAGAGTTTGGTAACGAAATCCGTAGCCACTGTGTTCACTGGGCATATCCGATTGTTGTAAAGCACACAGATTCTGCCGAAGTCGTTGTAGATGCGGGAGTCTATTTTCAGTTGCTCCTGTGCATGTGCAGACTGGAACATAAGGCTGGAACAGAGCACTACGATAGCAGCTACCATCTTGACAGAAGGCACAGCAACCGCTTTCTTGTAGAACGTCTGCATACGTGTCTTGTTGCGGAAAAGGGTGATGACCAGTGAAACGAACAACAGCAGATAACCGACATAGGTGATGCCGATGCCCCACGGGTCGTAGAGAACACCCAAGGTGGAGCCGTTCATGTCGTCATCATAGCTTGCCTGCGTAAAGCGATAGCCTTTGTGTTCGCCGATGTTGTTCATGGAGATTTCGATAGTTTCGCCATCCGCCGTCAGCGTAGAGACATAGTCCATAGGGGCATCCGTGCCTGGATAATAGACCACCTTGAAATCTTTAAGCAAAAGGGTGAACCCGAGCGGTTGTGCTTTGCCGTCCTTGTCCTCATACGTGGATATGGCGGCACCCTTTCTTGCGTGCACTTTCCCGCTCTCGGAGGTGAGCCAAGAAGTAAACGCACCAATCAAGATGACTACAAAAGAAAGGTGAAGCATCATGACTGCCACCCGCTTGTGCAGTTTCCGCTTGACGATATATGCCAGGCTAAGCACTGCAAAGACTGCCCACAGCACTACAAACCATACGGAATTGTAGATATGCTCACAGGCATACGCATTGCCATGGGAATTGTCCACAAATGTGGCAACCATCATCACGAGAATGATGATGATTGCCACGCCAATAACAATATTCTTAAACTTGTTCATTTCAGCTTAGATTGAATCCACAAACTTGATGACAAGCTCACGCTCTTCCTTCGACAACTTGCGGAATTTCTCCACGGCATAGTAAGCATCGCTCTTGCCTCCCTCGGAAACACATCCGTGCCACATGATGGCTTCCAGCGTGTTGCGGGCACGACAGTCATGGAGTCTGTCGGTATGTCCGGCACAAAGGTTCATCAGTCCGCGTCCCCAGAGTGGGGCTGTCTTGCACCATCCCGTACGAAGGTCGTTCTTCATGAACAGACGGTGCTGCACCAAATCGGTGTATGGCCAGATTTTCTGGTTGGGGTAGCGTACCATTCTGGTGTCTTCTGCCGTGAAGCGGTTGTATGGATCACGGATCTTGTCATCACCTGTTGTCCATGACGGACGGTGGCAGTTGGCACAACCAATGTTGTTGAACAGTTCCTTGCCTTTCTTGAAGTCGTCTGTTGTGGTGTTGCGGGCGGCTGGGATACCCACGCCACGATGCCACACCATATAGTTGATGTAGTCTGACTCTTCCATTTCGATAGGCAAGTTGTCGGCATTGCCGAAGGAGATGATGTCCTTGGCGGGGTCGCCCGTGAGGTTCCATTCCGGATAGTACTCATAGAACTTGCTGGTTACGTCGGGGTCGGCGGCTGCAAACTGCCAGTATTCCTTGGGCACATAGTGCGAACGGAAGTCTTTGCGAGTTACGTTCTGAACTTCCCAGAAGGAGGCATCCGACATCACGGAGGCGCGGTCGAGGGCATAGTCGAACTTATAGACAATACCACCGTTCTTCAGTGCCAGCGTACCATCGGATTTTTTCACGAAGTCCTTGGCTTCATTGTCCCAGAATTGCGGGTTGAGTGTGGCAAACTTGCCTTCGCTGCGGTATTGCTCAAGGATGTCATCATCGGGGATGGCGTCAATGAGACCGCTTCCGATGAAGCCGATGGTGGATTCCAAACGCACCTTGGCTTTCGACATAGGTACTTCCTTGCCGTCCTTGTCGATGAGTTTGCCGTAGATGCAACCGTCTTCGAGTGTCACATCGGGGTAGATGAGCGAGTAGGTCTCGCCGTCGTCAAACTTGTTGCCCCAAGAGTCTGTATAGTCCTTCCAATCTATTTTAACCTTCTTTTCGTCAAACTGAGGTTTGAAAGGCTCTGTGGCTTGTCCCATGGCAACCCATCCGAATGACTGTACAACAATGTCGTTCTCATCGGTAATCATGAGAATATAGGCATTGCCGAATGTATTGGAGTCGTACTTGGTCTGTCTCTTTCCATGTCCGTATCCCAGGTGGCAGTGTCTGCACGACTTTCTGATATACAGAGGACCAAGACCGCTAAGCGGCTTAAGGTTTTCTGTGAATGGTTTGTCGAAGAAAGTCTCACCTTGGGCGAATGCAACAGAGAGTCCCTGTTTGTCAATGGCGGGCGCTGGCTGCTGGTATGCCAGGGCACTGATCTTGTAAACCGTTCCCAGTTTGCCTCCCGTGAAGAAGTCCTCTGGATAATCCTTGTATGCCTCGTCGTCGAGGTCAAGATCGAGAGATTCTTTGTCGCTACATGATATCGCCAACAGAGGAAGGGCAAGCAGTGCGGTTTTCAAATACTTGAAGTTCATTATTCAGATATATTTTGTTTAAGCATGAAAGCCACACGCTACCATTGTATGAATAAGCAAGGTAGTGTGTGGCTGTTGCCTGACACAAGGTGTGTCAAGGCTTACATTATCAAAGTTTCATCAAATTACTTAGATAGACTCCACGAAGAAGATGATGTTGTCGCGGTCGGTCTTGGAGAGGTTGCGGAACTTCTCGATAGACCAACGGGCATCACTCTTTGCATTTCCGTGCCACATGATAGCTTCGAGCGTGTTGCGGGCGCGGCAGTCATGCAGACGATCTTCTCTACCTGTGCAGAGGAGTGACAAGCCACGACCCCAAAGCGGAGTGGTGCGGCACCAACCTGTACGGATATCGTTCTCCATGAAGAGACGGTGCTGTACGAAGTCGGTGTAAGGCCAAATCTTCTGATGAGGATAACGAGGCATGTCATCGTTGCCGAACAATCCGTTAGGATCCTGGATGTTGTCATCACCGGTCTGCCATGACGGACGGTGGCATGATGCACAACCAATCTCGTTGAAGAGCTTCATACCCTGCTTGAATCTGTCAGTATTGGTGTTGCGGGCTGCAGGAACAGCAAGACCACGGTGCCAAATCATAAAGTTCTTGTACTGAGCTTGCGTCATCTCTGCATCAAGATTCTTGTCAGTGAGATAGTTGTAGATATTCTGCTTCACATCGTCTGTATGCCAGCTGGCATGCTTCTTTTCCGGGTCAATCTTGCTAATGTATTCTGGGAAGCCAGCCTGTACATCGGCATCGTTCATAGACGTGGTGGCATAGATGGTGCCGTTCAAATCCAGGTAATGCTTGGTGCGGTCGGGACGGGTCACGTTAGTGATGTTCCAGATGGCGTTGGCACCAGCTGCGTCGAGGATTGGACCGCGACTCAAAGCGTAGGTGTAACGGCGAACATATTTTGTGCCTGTTGCACCTGAATACATGCTAACCCAATTGTTGTCTGTTTGGCTCCAGTAAGCTGGATTCAGAGCATCTGTCTTTCCTACTGAGTTGAAGTACTCGCTCTGACGTTTCCATTCAGCTGTAATTGAGTCGTCAGGTATAGCATCTGTGATACCAGTTCCGTAGATACCGATAGTAGACTCAAGGCGAATTCCGATTTGGTCAGCAACTTCAGATCTTGGGATGATTACATCCTGCTTGTTGCGGGTCACGTGGATGTCTGAGTAATAAGCGTCAGCAGGAATGGTTACCTCGGGATACTGCAAGCTGTAGGTCTCGCCGTCAGGGAACTTGTTGCCCCATTCGTCGGTGTACGACTCCCACTTAATCTTAATCTTACTCTCGTCGATTGGAGCTTTGAATGGTGCTATAGCACCAGTCTGAGGCATGCCGGCAACAGATGTGATATAAGCGTTGGTCTGCTTGTCATAAATCACAAGCAGATATCCGTTACCCATATCGTCTGCCTTGTATTGGTCTTTCCACTGACCATGGCCATAGTTAGGATGGCAGTAGAGACAACCACGGCGCACGTAAACAGGACCGAGTCCCATGAAGGCACCGCTTGTGTTGGTGTTGTAATCTCTCTCGAAGAGGGTTTCACCAATTTGGAATGCCTGTCCCATTCCTGCCTTATCTACTGCAGGAGTTGCTTGACGATAGGCGTAAGCCGTGGTCAAATTGGTTGTTCCGAGCTCACCGCCGGCATAATACCATTCGGTGGGAGTGCCATAGCTCACTGGCAAATCGACGTCTACATCTTTGTCGTTGTCTGAGCAACTGCTTAATGCCATGGCTGACAACAAAGCCGAGAATAAATAAATCCGTTTCATAATGTATTTGTTTTATACGTAAAATGTTGGCAGCCGATTCACAGGAATACGGCTACCAACTTGATTGTTTATTCGTTAATCAGAGAATTACTTGAGTTCTGCCTTCTCCAAGATGGCATCAAGGTCGTTAAGAGCATCCTCCAAACCTTCAAGAGCATCAATTGCATCCTTTGCGCTTTGGTCTGTGTAGTACTTAACGAAAGGCTTCTTCATGGCGTTGATCTTAGCCAATGCGTTCTCCATCTGTGTCATCACGTTTGTGGCAGCTGCCTTTGTCTCATCCTTGGTAAGGCACACACCGATAAGTGAAGTAGATGTAGGAGTTGTGCCGTCTACAGTGCTACCACCATAAAGGGTGTGCTTGCAAGACATGATGTTGTCATAGAAGTCCTGGATAGAGTTCCATGCGTGAGGAGACTCAATGTAGTTGATATCATCACCAGTTGCAGGAGAACCGATCTTAGAGTCGCGTACCTCACCGATGATGTCGTTGGCACCTGCGATAATCTCACGAGAAGCAAGAAGAACGGTTGAATAGCTAGAACCTGCATTACCTGCTTTCTTGAAGTTCTCTCCATAGTCCTTAGACTCGAACTCAACCTCATCAAGGAGAGCCTGCTCGTCTGCAGATACCTTACCACCCCACGCAGAAACGAGTTTCAAAGAGCTAAGGTAGAGATCCTGTGCAGCACTCTTGGCGAAATAGATCTCGTTAGAAGTCATGTCGTTATACCTGCGTGGCTCACCCTCACGGAAGATCAAATACTCTACTGCGTGGAAACCAGTCAAGTTCTGGCCAGTAGCGATAGCATCGTCAATAATTGCAGTTTCTGTTTCGTAACCTTCTTCACCAAGTTTCACATCCTTGTAGAGATTCATATACTTGTCGAACTGGGTTCTGTCGAACGGCCAGGTGTCGGTATGGGGGTCGATGGCGAAGTCACCGGCAGGACCGAAGAGGAATGCTTCTGAGAACTCCCACCACTTGCGTGAAGACTTCCACGCATCACAAGCCTTTTCTACACCAGCATCGTCTTTCATTTCATTGAGTGCATCTACAAGTGCCTTGTTGTAGTCAGCCAAGTTGCGGTATGTGGGAACCACGGTTTTGTCAACAAAGTCAGCGTTAACACTCTGCAACACGCTGGAGCTAAACTGCAATCCAGCATCATCGTCGTCATCACTGCTGCAACTTGTGAAACCCAATGTCATGGTCAAAGCTGCTGCGAAAAGCATTGAATACTTAAAAACTTTTTTCATTTTCTTGTTATTTGAGTTTTGTTTTATTGTTCTTTATTACTGGGACAAAAGCAAGTAATGATTACTTCTTCACCTGCTTCTTCAGTTGGTTCAGCTCTTTGGTAAGCTGGTTGATACGCTCCAATTGGTATTGGTCCAACTCCTGAGCTTTCTTAAACTTCTTGTTGATCCAACCCGTCGTGTCGAAAAGACCATTGAAGGTGATGCCGAGGTTGAGGCTGGGTTCATTGTTGTAAGCACTGTCAAGGAAGCGGTGACTATACTCAGCCTTGATGATAATAGGCTTGAGGGGAGAATAGTTGATACCGGCGCCCAAACGCTTCACATGATCATAGTCATAAGCAACCTTCTTGCTGCCGCTGGCATAGGTGTTGTAGTCTTCATAGCGACCGAAGATGTAGAGTTTCTGCTTATCCTTCAAACTTGAAATCTGAGAGAACACATTGTAACCAGCCTCTATACCTACAGCATAGGCATTGCTTGCGATAGGTGAATGTTTCGAAGGAGAACCGTCCTGCTGGGTATGCTTAGGGAATGCGTTCATAAAGGTGGTCATATCTTCAGCATCAGAAAGATGTGCGTATGTCGCATTACCGCGAACAACCCAATTCCAACGATTCAACTCAAAGCCGAAACTTCCAATCGCCAAAGCACCATGAGTGTTGTTATACTTGGCACTTGCCTTGCGCTCGGTGTTCTTGAAGGTGTAACCATAGTATCCGCTCAAGCTCAAACGCAAGCCGGGAATAGAGTAGTTGTCGACACGAGCCGCACCAGCATAAACGTTACCAATCTTATATTCGTATGGGCTGGTTGCGCCATAGTGTACGAAACAGTTGTGACCGAAGCGCTCTGCATCAAGGCCTGATGTGAAGATGGCCTCATAGCGCCAATCGCTTACACGTCCCCAAAGAGAGACACCCACCTGATGCCATGTGTTGGGAAGAATCTTTGCCTCTCCTTCAGAGCGATATACAGAGAAGAAGTTATTAGGCATATGATAAGCATTGATTTCGCCTACCGGGATGATAATCTCACCGGCTTTGATATTGAACTTGCCACCGAAGAACTCCTTGTTGAGCCAGAACTGTTCCAGGGCAACCTCGCCACCACGCTCGGTCTCAGCCTCATATTCACCGCTTTCGTCGGCATCTATCTCTACGGCACTTTCTGTACCACCATGCTCAAATTCTATTTCCATTCCCATGGTCCATCCGTGACCGAAGTCATAGCCGAGGTTCAAGGTAACGTGTGGCAGGTCGAAACGACCATGACTGCCGTCATTCTTATAAGTTTGGGGATCTCTGTAACGGTTAAAGTGCTGGCTATAGAAATTACGGCTCATCACAGCCTCTCCATAACCACCAATGGTAAAACGTGGTTTTTCAGCTGTACTGTCTGCACAGCACTGTTGTGCGCTGGCGGTTGCCACTCCGGCAATCATCGCTGCGGACATCAATCCAATACGTAAAATGTTCATTTTTATATAATACAAATTTGTGATTATCTCTGTTTTTGACTGTGGCAGAAGTATGTTATCCGTCGGAAGAAGCAAACATCACCGCAATCTCTCTCAATATCGCATGCAAAGGTATTGTGAAATTCCTATAACGGCAATACCTAAAAAATAGTAAAAATTAAGTAAAAAGGACCTCATGGAACACTACAAAAGGGGATGTAGAAAGGCCATAAACATAAAAAAGCGGGCAATACATACCTAAATGTAAGTATTGCCCGCGTATCGTGGTCTAAGAATGATTACCTTCTATATATAACGCACGTGCATATATATCATAAGGTGTAAACTATTTCTTGTGCAGCTTGCGCAATGCCTTGTCGCGGATTTGGCGCACGCGTTCACGCTTCAAGTCCATGCGTTCGCCAATCTCCGCCATAGTGAGGTGGTCGGCATCGATACCATAATAATAAGACATCACTTGGCGCGAACGCTCATCAAGCACAGAAAGGCGTTGCTTGATGGCATCGAGGTCGTTTTTCTCCACGAGCGCATCATCGGGATGACGTGCTGAGGGGTCTGCCAGCACACTCATTAGGGTGACACCCGACTTCGACCCCAACTGCTCGTCGGTGGAAAGCGGACGGCCTATCTTGCGCTCCAGCAACGTGTCGGCATCCTTCGGTATCTTGTAGAGCGAGGTCTGCTGATCGATGGCACGCTCAATAGCTTTGCGGATATAGGGCGTGGCGAAGACTACGAAGCGCTTCTTTACCTCTGGGTTAAACTTGGCAGCTGCCTTGATCATACCCACATTACCTTCCGCCACGAGGTCATCAATGTCCAGTCCCTTGCCTTGATACTGCCGAGCCATGGCAACCACAAACTTGAGATTGGCGGTCACCAACTGGTCTTGCGCCCGTCGGCTCCCCTCGTCTATTTGCCTGGCAAGCTTCTGTTCCTCTTCGGCTGAGAGCAGGGACTGCTGACCGATTTCGTCCAGATATGTATGGAGTGATTTGTTTTCCATCGTCAATGATTACGTTGATGTTTATTTCTGCGGAACAGCATATTTGTCGCCCGTCTGCTTCACCAATTCGCGTGCTACTGGTTCAGGGAAACTCAGACGCTTCACGGGTGCACCTATGCCTGTGGCTGTGCGCTCGAACTTTCCGTCTTTCTCAGGCTTCACTGCCATGTCGTTGTATTTCACGATGAGATAGATGGCGAGTTGTTTCCAACGTGCCAGCATCTGCTGCGCCTCGCTGTTGCTATAATCGTTGAGGAATTTCACTGCCTGTGCAGGACTCTCGGCATAAAGACGCTGTGCTTCTTTCTCCACTTCGGGCTGGCGAGAGAAATAGTGCTGTTCGAGCGAGTCGCGAACCTCACGCAGTGAAGGGAACATCATGGAATAACGTGGGTATACCATATTGCTCACCCAGTTACACACCCAATAGGCGTTCTTGTCTGAGAATGTCACGGCATCCGCACCAGGCGTGTTATAACATTCGGGCTGCACGGTGTTGCCGCAATAGATGGGGGTATAGGCTACCATGTTGCCATCATCGTTGCCGAACCACAGCACACCACCAATCTCACGGGGCAACCAAGAACGGAGCTGTGCCACATAAGAGAATCCTGTCTGCTGCGTGCTCGTGGGACGCTCGTTGAAATACTGCTTGCCATCAACCTTAAAAGTGAGCGGTGTAGGACGATAGGGCATCTGCCAGATACCTTGTCCCATATCCTGGTCGAGGGAGAGTGCCGTACCTTCATAGTGGTCACGCATGCACGCTTCCACATCCTGCACACTCACCTTGCGTTCGGGCACAATCCACAACGGCATCTGTTCCGCATCAGGATCTTTTCCTTCAGCCCACGGCAAATAGCGGTCGAAGCCTTTGTCGAAATGGCGGAAAAAACTCCACACACGGGCTTCACAGAAGCGACGGCCCGAGAAGTCTGCCTTGGCATAGGTGGCTTGCCAGTCGAAGTCTTTGTCGTTGCCTGAATACCAACCCTTGCTGCGGGCGAACTTCACCACGTCCTTGGAATAAAGCACACTATTCTTGTCATACTGCATGAACTTGCGGATGCGGCTCTGGTTGGCGTGGGCACAGATGGCATTGTCTGGGATGCGCACTGCCACCCATACAGCTCCCTTGCCGCCAGGTCCCTTACCCATCATCTCCATAATCCACGCTTCGTTGGGGTCGCAGATGGTAAAGGTCTCTCCTTCGCTGTTGTATCCATATTTCTCCACCAATGACGTCATCACCTTGATGGCTTCACGGGCAGTCTTGGAACGCTGCAGCGCCACATAAATCAGTGATCCATAGTCCATAATACCCGTTGTATCAACCATCTCTTCACGACCGCCATAGGTGGTCTCGCCGATAGACACTTGGTATTCGTTGATGTTTCCGATCACATTATAGGTAACGGGAGCTTCAGGAATTTCACCATGAACCACCTTTGTGTCCCAGTCTACAATCTTGCGCATCTCACCCTTGGCATGTGTGCCGGCTGCGAAATGACAGAGTCCGATGAACATGCCGTAGTCGTCGGCATTGTAGCTGCATATCACAGAACCGTCGGCAGAGGCATTCTTGCCCACAATAAAATTGGTGCACGCACCGGCATAAGCCGAGACGGTGAGCAGCAGAGCTGCCAATATTGTCTTCTTTGTCATCATTCACACGCTTTAAAACTCATGTCCAATCCCTTCACTGAATGGGTCAATGCACCCACCGACACGAAATCGACACCTGCTTCTGCATAGTCACGGATGGTGTCGAGAGTGATTCCGCCGCTCGATTCAGTTTCATACTTGCCACCAATCATGTCGACCGCCTTCTTCGTATCTGCCACCGTGAAGTTGTCGAGCATGATGCGGTTCACGCCACCACAGTCGAGCACGCGCTGCAGTTCTTCGAAATTGCGCACCTCTATTTCTATCTTCAAGTCCATGCCTTTCTCTTTGAGATACTCATGACAACGATTAATGGCGTTTTCAATGCCGCCGGCAAAGTCGACATGGTTGTCCTTGAGCAGGATCATGTCGAACAGACCGATGCGGTGGTTCATGCCGCCACCGATCTTCACAGCCTGTTTCTCCAACATACGCATGCCTGGTGTGGTCTTGCGCGTATCAAGCACATGGGTATGGGTACCCTTAAGGCGGTCAACATACACAGCAGTCATTGTAGCGATACCACTCATACGCTGCATGATATTGAGCATCAACCGCTCGGTCTGCAGGAGGGAGCGCACTTTACCGGTGACCACCATGGCAATGTCACCTTTCTTCACGCGGGTTCCATCCTGGATGAGCACTTCAACCTGCATGGTGGGGTCGAAGCGGCTGAACACGCGCTTGGCTACTTCAACACCGGCGAGCACACCGTTTTCCTTGATAAGGAGGTGTGACTTACCCATGGCATCTTCGGGGATACAGCAAAGAGTTGTATGGTCGCCGTCGCCGATATCCTCAGCGAACGACAAGTCGATCAGTTGATCTTCGAGTTCGTTTACACTTAACATATTTCTTATATTTGTTTTATTAGTTTTCCTTCTTGCCAGGCTTGTAGCGTGCCGTCTTCATTGCGTTGCAGCGTGATGGTGCCACCCAGCCATTCGGTGAGGGGCAGTTCATCAGTGAACGTGTAGTAGTTCACCACCCTGCTACCCATGATTTCCACCACGCACTGCTTGAGTGTGCCGCTTTCGGTCTCCACAAAGTGTGCTCCCACACGTCGCATGTCTTCCATCATTACGGACGTTTGGGTGAGGGAAGTTGCTTGGGAGGAATCGGCATCCTGCCCCTACGGGGAGGCAACACGCCTTCCGACTGTATTGGAACAGCGGAACGACGGATGCTGTCTGCGGCAACTGCAGGCGATGTAAGGGTGTCGGCAGTGGCAGTCTCTTCCACTGGCTTGATATTTTGGTGAACACGAATCAGGCTGATTTGCGTGATGAACATCAACCTCAAAGTGGTGGCTGAGGTGCTCTCCATGCTCTTCGTGAGCACAAAGTATCCCTTGACCGACTTGATGCCCAAGCCCTTTGAGTTATCTATCCGCAGACTTTGCTTGCCGTCGGACATTACGTGGACGACACTTGTCGCCACGCTGTCGTTGTCAAATGTTACAGCCACATAGGCGAGACCATCGCGCATTCCATCTTGATAGATGAACTGCGTCTTGAAGTTAAGGATGAAGCGGTCGCCCTTGTGAAACGACGAATCAGCCTCAACGCTAAACGAATAGTGGTTGAACGGGGCATCGGGCGAAAGCACCAATGAACGCTCACCTCTCCACACGTTGGCAGTGTCGCCTGTGGCAGTGAGGTCGCCCAAAGTGTTGGCATCATCGACAGACGCGCCCAACGACTGCGCCTCTGCTGTGAGACGCTTCGCCAAATTCTCATAGATTCCCTTCAGGCGTTCCGTGTGGCGCTGGTAGTAGACCATAGAAGAATCAAACTCCGCCTCGGAGACGCCATGCTTCCGCAATGCAGCTTCCCGGTAGGCTATCTGATACATCTCTTCTGATATACCTTTCTCTCCAGCCTGTTGCCGTGCCATTGCCTGCGCCAGGTGATAGTCGAAGAGAATGTCTTCCATATCACGGGGCTGGATATAGTCATCCGGCACCTGCGGTTTGCAGGCGAATATCGTAGAGATCAGCAGGAATAAGGGCAATAGTTTTTTCATTTTGCCTCCTCTTGTCCGGCGTTATCATTGCGTTTCTCCTGGTCTTTACCTTTCAGAGAGAACGACAGTTGTGACAATTCATTGCGATAGAATAGCAGCAGTGCCACCACCCCGACGCTGATACATGCATCGGCGAAGTTGAAAATGGGACTGAAAAAAATGAATGGCTGTCCTGCCTTGAACGGTACCCAGGCAGGATAGGTGGTGCGGATGATGGGGAAATAAAACATGTCGACCACTTTTCCCATCAAGAAGGATGCATATCCGTTGCCGAACCCTACATAGGAGGAAACGGAATAGAACGAGGATTCGGAAAAGCAAAGACCGTAGAACATGCTGTCGAAGATGTTGCCTGCCGCACCCGCCAGGACCATCGACAGGCAGACGATGTATCCCCATGATGCCTTTTGCTGCGCCATGCGATGGATATAGACTCCGATAAAACACACAGCAACAATACGCAACAGACTCAACACGAGTTTGTTGATAAACGTGATGCCGTATGCCATGCCGTTGTTCTCGACAAAGCTGATGTAGAACCAGTCGGCAATGCGGATATCCTCACCGATGGCCATGTGGGTCTTGACCCATATCTTTATAAATTGGTCGACAAGCAAGATGACCGCCACAATGAGACAGGACATCATGCTTCTCGACACATTAAGTTTCTTTACGTTCATCTTTTTCTTGACTGCTTTGACGCCACACTCAACGTTGCGTGAGGCACGATGCGAAGCCTTTCCTTCGGGATAAGCTCACCGGTCATCCTGTCGATGCCGTACGTCTTGTTGGCAATTCTGACCAAAGCGGCTTCCAAACCCTGGATGAATTTCTGCTGGCGACCTGCCAACTGTATCAGTTCTTCCTTTGACTGAGTGGCACTGCCCTCCTCCAGCACCTTATAGGTGGGTGATGTGTCGTCGGTGTCGTTGCCGTCGGCATTCATCAACTGGCGCATCATCGCATCGTAATCACGACGGGCAAGGCGCAACTTCTCGTTTATAATGTCGCGGAACTCTTCAAGCTCTGCATCACTGTAACGTGTTTTCTCGCTCATAATCAGATTGTTTTAGTTTATATAGTTAGTAATATATCGTTCCGGCACGCACCGTCATGTTGCGGATACGTGCCGGAACTGAGTGACTGGTCAATGTTTCTCTACCTTGATGCGGAGGTTGAAGTCATCGAACTCTGTTTCCACTCCATCATTGTCTGCCACAGTGATGGAGTCGGCAAGTACTTGGCTCTTGATATAGTCGCCGTAGGCTGCAATCGCCTTGTCGGTTTCTTCCTTCGGGGAAACGGTCACTACGATGCGGTCAGTGATTTCGAGCCCTGTCTCCTTGCGCAGGTTCTGGATGCGGTTGATGAGTTCACGTGCCATACCTTCGTTGCGGAGCTCATCGGTCAGTTGCACCTCAAGTGCCACGGTGAGGTTACCCTCATTGGCAACGAGCCAGCCGGGGATATCCTCACTGATGATTTCCACGTCGGCTGCCTCAACAGTCACTTCGTTGCCGTCGACGGTGAGAGTCATCGAGCCGTTCTTTTCGAGGGCTGCGATTTCTTCCTGGCTGAGGGCACCCATGTCTGCGGCTATGCCCTTCATCAGCTTGCCGAACTTCTTGCCCATGGTGCGGAAGTTGCACTTCACCTTCTTCACGAGGATTCCTGCGCCTTCTACAAATTTGAGTTCCTTCACGTTCACCTCGTTCATAATCAGGTCTTTTACGGCTTCCACGTGGCGCTTCTGTGTCTCGTCAACAGCCGGAATCATGATGCACTGCAGCGGCTGGCGCACCTTGATGTTCACTTTACGGCGCAGAGCAAGCACCATTGAGGTAATCTTCTGTGCCATGCCCATGCGGGCTTCAAGGTCCTTATCAATATACTGAGACTCTGACTCGGGGAACTTGGCAAGATGCACGGAGCAGACTTGGTCGCGACCGGTGGCAGATATCAAGTCCATGTAAAGTTGGTCTGCATAGAACGGTGCGAACGGTGCCAAAAGCTTAGCGACGGTTTCCAGACAAGTATAGAGGGTCTGGTAGGCAGACAACTTGTCGGCACTCATCTCCTTACCCCAGAAACGTTTGCGGTTCAAGCGCACATACCAGTTGCTCAAGTCGTCGTTAACGAACGCATCAATCAGTCGTCCTGCACGAGTCGGGTCGAAGTTGTCAAGTTCTTTCTGCACGCCTTCCACCAGAGTATGGAGCACAGAGAGTATCCAACGGTCAATCTCGGGACGTTCTGCCAGCGGCACATCCGGTTCTGAATAGTTGAATCCGTCTACGTTGGCATAGAGACTGAAGAACGAATAGGTGTTATAGAGTGTGCCAAAGAACTTGCGGCGCACCTCGTCAACACCTTGCGGGTCGAACTTCAGGTTGTCCCAAGGTTCAGAATTGGTCATCATATAGAAGCGCACGGGGTCGGCACCATACTTGCCAATCATCTCGAATGGGTCGGTCACATTGCCCACATGCTTGCTCATCTTGTTGCCCTTGGCATCAAGCACGAGTCCCGATGAGATGACGTTCTTGAATGCCACAGAGTCAAACACCATCGTAGCAATGGCGTGGAGCGTGAAGAACCATCCACGTGTCTGGTCGACACCCTCGTTGATAAAATCGGCGGGATAGAACTTAGGCGGAATCGCATAGCCCTCATAGGTGCTGTTCACCAATGCCTTGCGGTCATCCTCGGTGCCGCGCGCCATCTCTCCCTCGAATGGATAATGAAGCTGGGCATATGGCATGGAGCCTGAGTCGAACCAAACGTCAATGAGGTCGCTTTCGCGATACATAGGTTTGCCTTCTGCGTTGACAAGCACGATGTCGTCCATATAGGGACGGTGCAAGTCTATCTTGTCGTAGTTCTCCTGCGAATAGTCACCAGGAATAAAGCCGTTGTCCTTCAGTGGATTGGATGCCATTACACCGGCAGCCACACTTTTCTCTATTTCAGAATAGAGTTCTTCAAGACTTCCGATACACTTCTCGCCACGGTTCTCATCGCGCCAAATAGGCAATGGTGTACCCCAAAAGCGTGAGCGCGAGAGGTTCCAGTCGTTCAGGTTCTCCAGCCAGTTGCCGAAGCGTCCTGTACCGGTAGACTCTGGTTGCCAGTTAATGGTCTTGTTCAATTCCACCATGCGTTCCTTGCGTGCGGTGTCTTTGATAAACCAGCTGTCGAGCGGATAGTAGAGAATTGGCTTGTCCGTGCGCCAGCAATGGGGATAGTTGTGCACGTGCTTCTCGGTCTTGAACGCGAGCCCTTGCTGCTTGAGTTCCATGCAAAGCACTACGTTGAGGTCTTCAGCCTTCTCCGAAGCCGCTTTATCCCACACGCCATTCTCATTGTATTTCGGATCATATGCGTTCTTCACATAGTCGCCAGCGTGGTGGTCGTATGCCTCTTTATCTACGCAGTGGGCGATAAAGTTATCATCAAGGTCGGCGAGCACATAGAACTTGCCCTGCAAGTCGACCATCGGACGGGTCTCGCCTTTCTTGCTGATCAAATAGAGAGCGGGGATATTGGCGTCTTTTGCCACCTTGGCGTCGTCAGCACCAAAGGTAGGGGCGATATGTACGATACCCGTACCGTCGTCGATGGTCACATAATCACCGAGAATCACACGGAATGCTTCGCTTTCCATCTCCACGAACTGGTCGCGTCCGTCTGCGTTGGCGAACACCTTTTCGGGATGGGCAGCGGCATAGTTGTTCACAAATTGCGGAGCGAAGGTTCCTGTCTTCTCACAAGGCTTCACCCAAGGCATGAGTTGCTGATAGTGGTAGCCTTCGAGGTCGGTACCCTTCATGCGGTCTACGATGCGCCAAGGACACTGTTTCTTATCCTTGTCGAAGGGGAGCAAGTCGCCCTCTTTGCACTCCTGGTCAGCCTTGAGATAGGATGTAACCAAAGCTTCCGCCATCACAAGGGTCATCGGCTCGCCTGTATAGAGATTATAGGTCTCTACTGCTACATAGTCGATCTTGGGTCCCACACAGAGAGCCACATTTGAAGGCAATGTCCAGGGTGTGGTAGTCCAGGCGATGAAATAGGGTTTGCCCCAACGAGTCCATTCTTTCTTCGGGTCTTTGATGAGGAACTGCACGGTGGCAGTGAGATCCTTGACATCGCGGTAGCAACCCGGCTGATTCAACTCGTGCGAGCTAAGACCAGTACCGGCACCTGGTGAATAAGGCTGGATTGTATAGCCCTTATAGAGAAGTCCCTTGTTATAAAGTTGCTTCAGGAGCCACCAAAGGGTTTCAATATATTTGTTGTCGTAGGTGATATAGGGATGGTCGAGGTCTACGAAGTAACCCATCTTCTCGGTCAGCTCGCGCCATTCTGCCGTAAACTTCATCACATTCTCGCGGCATTTGTGGTTGTAGTCTTCCGTAGAGATATATTTCTCCGAATCCTTATTGTCAATGTCTTTCTTTGTAATGCCCAGTTCTTTCTCCACACCAAGTTCCACAGGCAGTCCGTGAGTATCCCAGCCAGCCTTGCGGTGCACCTGATAGCCCTTCATGGTTTTGTAGCGGTTGAAGGTATCCTTGATGCTTCGCGCCAACACGTGGTGGATGCCCGGATGTCCGTTGGCTGAAGGCGGTCCCTCAAAGAATATGAACTGCGGGCAACCTTCGCGCTCGTCAATGGACTTATGGAAGACATCGTTTTTCTCCCAACTTGCTAATACATCATTGTTAGTTGCGGTCAAGTCAAGACCTTTGTGCTCGGCAAATTTCTTAGCCATAAAGATATAATGTTTAATACGTATTATTTTTATAAGGCGCAAAGTTACATAAAAAAACTAAGGTTGACAAGAAAGTAACAGAAAAAGATAGGACACACCATCGCGCCTGTCAATACGACAAGAGCCGGCTCATACACGTGGGTGTAAGCCGGCTCTTGTTATATAATATAAATAAGGTGTCATCTGATTCTGTCCGCTGCCCTGACAAGTTTCTCATCATCGTTGACCCCCTTACGGGCGAGCAACGTGAGCACAAATGCCACGAAGGGCAGACAGGCTGCAAACGAGGGATGGAACTTAGAAGCACCGCCCATGGTCAGACCAAACACGACATATACAATATACCATCCTACATAAAGCAGAGCATTAAACAGGCAATAGCGTGCCTGCTGCTTGCGGTTGTTGAAGCTGAACACTGCCACCAATGCAATGGGACACGTGATGAGCAGGATGGCAAACAGCGCCCAAACGGAACAGGTGGTGACGTTGGTCGCCTTGTCCACAATCCAAAGGTTATACATCTCGCTTCCTAACCCCATGCCTTCGGGTAGAAAACGACCCACGGGGAGACATAGGCACACCACCGTGAGGACGATAGCGAGGAGCAGATAGACGGTTTGCTTGCGCTGAATCATCGCTTAGTCCTTGTTTTCCTCTGTATTCTCGGCAGGATTGTTGTAGTAAACGTCACCGTCGATAAACTCTTGTGTGGCGAGCAATGTAGGTTTCGGGAGCTTCTCGTAGTAGCGGGAGATCTCTATCTGCTCACGATTCTCAAACACTTCATCCATGCTGTCGTTATAAGAAGCAAACTCGGCAAGTTTCTTGCTGAGGTCTTGCTTGATTTCCACAGAGATTTGGTTGGCACGCTTGGAGATGATAGCAACACTTTCATAGATATTGTTTGTGTCGTCACAAAGATCCATAATGTTGCGGGTCACGGTGTTTACCGGTGCTTTTGATTTCTTGTAATCCATTTTATTTATTGCTTATTAATTCCCTTAGTTAGTCTTTCGTATATTTCTTGCAGCTCTCGATGAGTTTCTCTGCCACTTTCTTGTTGGGCGAATCAGGATACTCGTTGATGAATCCATAACATTCGTCTTCCGCATCGCGGTAGCGCTCTACCCTCTTTTCCTCTACACTTTGTGCAGCGAGGTCAAACTTGCTCTTCATGATAAGCAAGGCAAAGTCTTCCCGAAAGTTAGTATAGGGATAGTCCTTCAAGGCATTCTGAGCGGTGATGATGCACGCTTCATAGTTGCTGCCGCCGTCGGTACAGTTGCCGAAATAGGAACCGAGGTTATAATAGAGCTTGGCGGAGAGCAGTTCTTTCTTGACCAATTTGTCCTGCAGGTCGAAAAGGTCTTTCTGCGCAGTGCCCTTCATCGAGGCGTTGGGGAACAAGTCGAGGTATTCCTGAAACGCTGCGATGGCTGCGATGGTGGGCGTCTGGTCGAGACGTGGCTCGGGCGTACTCATATAGAGGCTCTGTCCAATGTTGTAGAAAGCCTGTTCTGCATAGATGCCGCGAGGATACGACTTGGTATATTTCTTGAAGGTTTCGGCAGCGCTCTCATAGTCCTTTGCACGGTATTGCGCCATACCAAGCATATAGAGACTCTCCTCAGCCTTATTAGTACCTTTCTGAAGATTTATCAAGTCCTGGAGCAAGGTAATCGCCCGCTGGTTCTTGCCCAAAGCAAAAGACTCCTTCGCATATTCGTATTTATAGTTGGTGTCTGCGCTCTTGTAGACTTGGTTGAACTCGTGCGCACAACTTGACAACAAGAAGGCTCCGCACACGGTCGCGAAAATGGTTTTCTTCATATATATATGATATTTGAATTGCAAAATTACAAATAAATCCCGCATCCGCAAAGTGGAGGTATCGTTTTTTTAGAAAAAATCACGTTTAATGGGCTTTATTATCAGCGGCATACGCCGTGAGACCATTTCCAACAGTCTATAGCGATGTCTCCTAAGCGCCACAAAACGATTTCCTGCCATTGACATGCGACTAGTTCGACGCGGGGACGCGTCGACTACTACACTGAGCTTGTTACTAATACATCAGCACTTGACAATTGGTGGCATCTGCAATTGCTGTAAGCTGCACTGGGAGAAATCATAGAGTTTTCTTCGGATACATGGCGTTCCACCAAGTATCGTCGTCTTGCAGCCACTTGGCAAACCAAGCATAGATGCTATGTTCCCAACGGATACGCTTTGCCTCATCGAGAATCTGATGATCCTGACCTTCGACCTCAATGAGCGCAGTGGGACGACCGAGCAACTTGAGCGCCGTGTAAATGGCTACACTCTGAGAGGTAGGCACATTATGGTCTGCCGTGCCGTGGAGGAAGAGGATGGGCGTATGTATTTTATCAGCATTGTAAAGCGGACTGTGGTCAACATAGAGTTCTCTGTCACTCCATGGATAACTGCCGGCGGCTGCCGTCTCGTTATAGGAATACCCCCAATAGCCATAGCCCCAGTAGCCCGTGATGTCGCTGATACCAGCATGCGAGACGGCTGCGGCAAAGATGTCGGTCTTGGTCTGTAGATATTGGGTCATGAAACCGCCATACGATGCACCTATACACCCCACCTTCTTGGCGTTCACCCAACCATGTTCCTCGCAAAAGCGGCGGGTTCCCTCGATGATATCGTCAGCCGTATAGTCGCCATAAGCGTTCACGTGACGTGCGGAGAATTCCTGTCCGAAGCCCGTGCAACCGCTCGGTTCAAGCACTAGAACTACATATCCCAACGCCGCGTAGGCATGTGGTGCATAACGGCTCTCCAAAGTTCGGCTGATAGGCGAACAACCGCCGTAATAGTTGACAATCATCGGGTATTTACACGATGTGTCAAAGTGTGGCGGCAAATAGTAGCGGGCAGTAATGATGTCGCCACGCGAATTGCAGTAGGTCCAAGGCTTGCAGTCGCCTAACACCACGTCCTTCAGCGTCTGTGCGCTAAGATCGTCGACGACGACAGAGCGTGTAGTTTTCGTGTCGAGCACATACAGGCGGTCAGAGTTGCTGACGCTCTGTCCCCACCACGCCATAACATGAGCGGCAGAAGCCAAGCCAAATCCTTCCACAAGGTCTTCTTTCACAGCTATCCTACTGATTTTCGAGGAGTTGACATCCATCCTATAAAGGCATACAGAATCCCTGTGCTCGGCAGTGAAATAGACCAGACCATCGTTTTTAGACCACCGGAATTGATTCACGCTTGGGTTGAAATCACGCGTCAACGGGGTAACCTTGTGCGAGGAAGCGTTAACGAGATAGAGTTGATAGTCGAACATGCTGGGTATCTGACCATCCTTTATGTTCTTTCCCACTCCTCCAAAACTCTCTGGTGAGCCAGACACAAGGATGCTACTTCCATCGGGCGAGAACACCGCATTGCCGACAAAGCCGTCGTCCTTCACGATTTCATCGGCTTTCAGGGTACGCAGGTCGAGAACATAGACCGAAGTAAGCGTTGTGGGACGTTGTTCGAGTCGGCGGCGGTCCACCCCAATGAGGGCTTTGCGCCCGTCGGCAGACAGGTCGTAGAGCCACACGTTGCGGTGACCGAAGGTGAGCGGTTGCATGTTGGACGACTTGATATCGTAGAGAGAAAGCGATGTACGGTTGCGCCAACCAGGCTGGCGGTCGTCTGGATCAATCACCTCAAACACGTCTTTGCGCTCTTCCGGTCCATTCGTGGTGATTGTATATACCAGGAAATCTTCGGTGGGCGACATGACGTAATCGCCCTCGGGCAGTGTTCCCACCACCACTCTTCTGTCACCTGTAACTGGGTCTACAGCCATGAGCGTGCGCCCTTTCTGACTCTTGCTCTCTTCCAAGTAGCGGTTTGTTCTTGGCATCCAGCGGATAGGCATGTCT
Organism: Lachnospiraceae bacterium; assembly: GCA_963654295.1. Lineage (GTDB taxonomy): Bacteria > Bacteroidota > Bacteroidia > Bacteroidales > Bacteroidaceae > Prevotella. The sequence continues at coordinate 62,726 of CAVJZZ010000005.1, forward strand.
GTTTCGGTGATGATCCTGCCGGTGACACGCTCGGTGAGGCGGTAGCGGACAATACGTTTGCCGTCTTCATAAGTGGTACGATAGGTCGTGATAAGGTATTTCCCGTCGGGCGAAAGGCTGGCTCCCCCTACCCTCGTGTTATAGAGCACATCGTGAAGGGTGTAGAGACGCTCTGAATCGGACTGCGTGAGGACGCCCTGTGCATCCGTATGGAGAGAAACCGTAGGCTTCACCAAACCTCCATACTTCACCTCTATACGGTGGGTCATGGGCAGCAATGTCAACGTGTGAGTACCTTCTCCGGGCGTAAGTGCCCCATCGACATAGAGTTGATAGTGCTGCACGCCCTTCATATTAAGGATTGCTTGCACATATCGGTTGTTTTCCACTGAGAATTGGGCGGTTGTAAGCGTAGAGTCACCACTGTATTTCTTGCCGTTCACATCGAGGCTGTCTACCATGAAAGGCGTTTTAAGCGTTTGTGTTCCCGTAATTTTCAGGTCTACAACGATGTCGTCTGCCTGTAATCCGAGATGGGCGGCAAAAAGGGCAGCCCACAAAAGTGCATTTCTTTTCTTCATAAAGGTATCTGATGTTTTGTTTGGTGCAAAGTTATATATTATAACTGACAACGGAGCATGCGGATACCGTTATTTTATGGGAGCGAAAAACAAGCGTGGCGGGAAAGGACTGCCGTGCAATCCGTTCCCACCACACTCGATAGGCAATCGTATAGGTGCTTTAGAAGCGATAGCCCAGTGAGAAGATCACTTGGTTGCGCTTGTTGCTCACCTGTGTGGACTGTGCCACATTGCTTATATCTGAGGAAGAGTCACCGTAGTAGTTCATGAACGGATAGAAATCTCCGTTAGTCTGACTATACTGATAGGCAATATCAAACGACCATCCCTTGTGACTATAGCCCACGCCCGCCGTGATGCGGTTGGTAGACTTCCAGTTGGTGAAGTCGGTTGACGAGCTATAATAAACGCCCGGCGAGTCGATACTGCCATCCTTGAAGCCGTCTTTATTGTAGAGCGGACTCACATAGTTGTAGCCTAAACGCACGGCGAACTCCGGTGTAGCCTTGAACTCTGCTCCGATTTTGACGGTAGACACACCCTTGAGCGAGCTTTCGATATTGCTCTTCATTGCCTGGTCGCGAGAAGAGGTGTCGATCCAGTCGCCCCAATAGTCGGTATAGCCGCCATCGTTGATACGTGCATCACACGTGCCGTAGTCAGAATACTCATAGGTGGCACCGAGAGCGAGGTAGTTGCCCACCGTATAACCAAGGCTGGCGCCAAATTTCCATGGCGTATAGAACTTGAAGTCATAGCTTTCATAGCTCTTGCCGTTGTCGTATTCACCCACGGAAGAATTGTTGGTCATAGTCGTATAGTTGCTCGTGGTGAGGTCGTACCAAACAGGGGTGTTGACATAGAGACCTACACGAAGCGGCGATGACTCGACAGGACGGAAGATGACACCTGCTTTCACATCGAATCCCGTACCGGTAATCTGGCGGCTATCATCGATACCCACAGTACCGATTTCCTTATTGGCGTCATCCACCAACATCTCGGAGTAGGCTGAAGTGCCCTTGTAGTGTACGTCGTGAATACCGAAAGTGAGTCCCCAATAGAAGCGGTCATTGCTGTTGCCACTGATATTGAAGTCGTATTCTCCGATATAGCCCTTGTTGGCACGACCAAACTGGTAGGCATTGGCATCATTATAATAGAAGTTTTCACTGCCGTCAGCAGACTGTCCACTGTGGAGTAACGTATTATAATAAAGGTAGTCCACCTGACTGAAAGCATCACTGTTGCCCACAAACTCACCATTGCTGTTAGTACCAATATCGAACAGTCCCTTGGCGCCCTTGATATAGCTCAACTTGTTCTGAGATGCACCGTTCAGCCGTCCGGCAGCCGTAAGTATCTGGTCGAAGTTCTTGCTCTTGTGATAGTTGAAACTCATGTTGAGGAAGTTGCGTGCTCCGGTACGCATGGCATAGACGAAGCCCACCTGGTCGAAGCTGGCGTTGGTCACGTTGCCGTCCTTGAACGACTTCACCTCACCCTGACTGACAAGGCCGAACGAACCGCCTACATAACTCTTGCGGAACAAGCCGATACCGGCAGGATTGCTGCTGATGGTGGAAATGTCGGCACCGAGGGCTTCCATCGCACCACCCATGCCCACGTAACGTGCCGTCCCATTCAGGTCCTGCTGCGCAATCGGAGCATTGTCGTAAGTCTCTTGAGCGGCTGCAGGCCATGCCATGACGGCCAAGGCAGCCATTATCGTATATTTCTTCATTATCATTTATTTTATATTCTTTATCGTTATAATGTTTCCATGGGGCTTACCGGCGTCCGCCGAAGTGTCCACCGCCACCGCCGCCAGAGAAGCCGCCACCAAACGAACCGCCACCAAACGAACCGCCACCGCCGAATGAACTGCCACCGCCAAAGCTGTTGCTGCCTGAAAAGCCGCTACTGCGCTGACCACCGAAATTACTGCTGTTGCTGCGTCCGAAATCATTGTTGCTGTAGCTACGGTTACTGTTGGTCGTGGAACTGCGGCGCTGACCGCCAAAGTTGCCGATGCCGCCAGTGTAGCGTTGGTTGTTACCACGTGTGCCAGTGGTGCTTCCGCGATAGCCGCCGAAATTGCCGTTGGTCATTCTGCCTGTGGAGAAACTTCCCGGACCGTGGTTGCGGGTGCCCGTCACGCCATTGTAAGCATAGCGCGGACCGCCTCCGCCATATGCAGGACCACCCCACCAACCATAATGGTGATAATAAGGATAACCCCAGCCATACCAACTGCTGTAATACCAAGGATCATACCAGCCGTCGAACCACGGGTCGTACCAGCCAAAGCGTCCCGCCCAGTATGGTCCGCCCCAATAACCATAATAATAAGGACTGTACCAACCATAGTAATCGTCATACATGCCCATACGGCGCGTGCATGCGTAATCGTCTTCGTCACCATAGTAGGTGCCTGAACCTGGGTATACCGCCGTAGTGTCTGACGGCACGCCATATGTACCGTCACCCGTACGAAACTCGATGATATCGTTGCCCAGCGAATCCGTACCTATCTTCTGGTAGTAACTCTTCAGTTTACCGCGGCGATTATACTCGTCCACGTCACGGTCGCTGCCACTATAATATGTGGGAGGTTCCACTCTCGACCTCATTTCGGCGGGGATTTCAATGTCAGCCCCTTTCTTGGGAGTGAAGTAAAGGTCGTCGTCCTGTGCAGCAGCCGTCAGTGGCAGAGTGCCGACGAGGACAGAAAGCAGGAAAAATCTTTTCATTGCATTATCCTTTCTTTGTTGTTTTATCCGTTGATGATGCTCCGCAATTTCTTGTTAGCATGCGCAAAATTAAGCCTTAAAGCATTGCAAATGTAAGGAAAAACCCTAAACGATGGTAGGTTTTTCCCTATTTTTTATAAATTTGCACCCAAATTTAACAAAGGATGAAATATTATATCGTTGATTTTAGGATAATGACTCCAGAGGGAATAGACCTGCAAATCGGACGCGACCTGCTCGCCAACGCAGCGGCAGAAGCCGGTTTCGAGTCGTTTGAAGATACACCCAAAGGATTGACAGGCTATGTGCAAACCGCTCTTTTCGACAAGGATGCGCTCGACGAGAGCATCAAATGTTTCCCCCTTGAGGGCACTCATATAGAATATAAGGTGGAGGAAGCTGAAGACAAAGACTGGAACGAGGAATGGGAACAGGAGGGCTTCGACCCAATCATCGTGGGCGACCGCTGCATCATCTATGACGCCAAGAACTCTGAAGCACCACAACTTTCACGTCCCGATGAACTGTGCGTGGGTATCGAAGCCAAGCTCGCCTTCGGCACGGGCACACACGAGACCACGAGGATGATCGTGTCGATGCTGCTCGAAATGAATCTGGAAGAGAAAAGCGTGCTCGACTGCGGATGCGGAACAGGCATTCTCGGCATCGTAGCCGCCAAGTGCGGTGCCAAGCACGTCACGGCATACGACATAGACGATTGGAGCGTGAACAACACGCGCCACAATGCCCAACTGAACGGCGTAGAGATCGACGTACTGGAAGGCGACTCCAGCGTACTCTCGCATGTGAGCGGTCTGTTCGACGTAGTACTCGCCAACATCAACCGCGGCATCCTGCTCAACGACATGCCCCACTTTATCGACATGACGCACAAAGGAGCGACACTTATCGTGAGCGGCTTCTACTCGGCAGACGCGCCTATGCTCATTGAAAGGGCACACGAACTCGGACTGAAGGAAACGCTTCGCAAGACCAACGGCGACTGGTGTTGTCTGAAGTTCACACACGAATAATCCTCTACTTTTTGCAAAGTGAAGGTTACAAACAAGTAGCTAAAAGACTTTAAAACGCAAAAATCGTTAAATCTTTTCACGATTTACGGCGAAAAGACTTACCTTTGCATAGCAATAAGACGAATAAAACATTCTAATTAATATTAGCAATTATGAAAATTGATCAATTCAACTTCGCCGGCAAAAAGGCAATTGTTCGTGTAGACTTCAATGTTCCATTGGATGAAAACGGTAACGTAACAGACGATACCCGTATCAAAGGTGCTCTTCCCACACTGAAGAAAATCCTCTCAGACGGAGGCGCTGTCATCATGATGAGCCACATGGGTAAGCCAAAAGGTAAGGTTAACCCCAAGTTTTCGCTGAGCCAAATCGTAAAGAACGTGTCTGAAAGCCTTGGCGTAGAGGTGAAGTTCGCTCCCGATTGCGCCAATGCAGACAAGGATGCAGCTGCTCTGAAGCCAGGCGAAGCCCTGCTGCTTGAGAACCTCCGCTTCTATGCAGAAGAAGAAGGCAAGCCAGTCGGCATCGACAAGGAAGATCCAGCATATGCTGCTGCCAAGGATGAAATGAAAGGCAAGCAGAAAGAATTCGCAAAGAAGCTCGCTTCATACGCAGACTGCTACGTGATGGACGCTTTCGGCACCGCACACCGCAAGCACGCATCCACCGCTGTCATCGACCAGTATTTCGACAAAGACCACCGCATGCTCGGCTACCTGATGGAAAAGGAAGTACACGCCGTAGACGCAGTGCTCAGCAACATCAAGCGCCCCTTCACAGCCATCATGGGCGGCTCTAAGGTGTCAACAAAGATCGGTATCATCGAGAACCTGCTCGGCAAGGTGGACAACCTCATCCTCTGTGGCGGCATGACCTACACCTTCGCCAAGGCACAAGGCGGCAAGATTGGCAAGAGCATCTGTGAGGACGACAAATTAGATGTGGCTCTCGACGTGATGAAGAAAGCCAAGGAAAATGGTGTAAACCTCGTGCTTGGTACAGACTGCATCGCAGGAGACGACTTCAAGAACGACTGCAACACCAAGGTGTGCAACGTAATGGAGATTCCTGACGAACTCGAAGGCATGGATGCCGGACCTGAAACACGCAAAGCTTTTGCTGCTGCGATTGAGGGTGCAAAGACAATTCTGTGGAACGGTCCTGCCGGCGTATTCGAGTTCGACAACTTTGCAGGCGGTTCCAAGGCTGTGGCCGAGGCCATCGTCAAGGCAACAGAAGACGGTGCTTTCTCGCTCATCGGCGGTGGCGACTCTGTAGCATGTATCAACAAGTTCGGTATGGCAGACAAGGTATCCTACATCTCTACAGGTGGCGGTGCACTGCTCGAAGCCATCGAAGGCAAAGTGCTCCCCGGCATTGCTGCCATGGAAGAATAAAGCTGAAAGCAATTAGAATTGCTTAACAGAGAATATAGGTGAAGTTCTGAAGACGGAAACTTTCGTCCGGAGAACTTCACCTTCGTTCGTTAAGCACTGCATAACCACCTTATATAAACTATAAACCAACAACAAGACATCATTTAGTATGGACTGGCTTATCAATTTGTTTACCAATACCGAATCCGTAGCCCATATCTCCATCCTTTTCGCAGTGGTCATCGCTGTGGGCGTGTTCCTCGGAAAACTAAAGATTGGCGGCATCTCACTGGGGGTTTCATTTGTGCTCTTTGCCGGCATCATAGCCGGGCACATCGGTTTCACCGCCCCTACCAACATTCTCAATTTCCTGCAAGACTTCGGATTGATACTCTTCATCTTCTGCATCGGTATGCAGGTAGGTCCCGGTTTCTTCGAAAGTTTTAAGAAAGGAGGCATCCTGCTCAACGGTTTGTCCGCATTGATCATCCTGCTCAACATCCTGGTCATGTTCGGTTGCTATTACATCTTCTTCGATACGAGCGACCCAGACAACCTGCCCATGATGGTCGGTACGCTCTATGGTGCCGTAACCAACACACCTGGACTCGGTGCAGCCAGTGAATCGCTTACCTCCGTGTTCAAAGACCACGTGCCACAGATTGCCTCGGGTTACGCATGTGCCTATCCACTTGGTGTGTTGGGCATCATCGGTGCAACCATTGCCATCAAGTACATCTGTCGGATCGACATGAAAGCAGACGACCAGAAACTGGAAGAGGCAGAAGGAGAAAATCCCCATGCCAAGCCGCACCAACTACACTTGAAAGTGGCAAATGCCTACATCGCCGGACGCACACTGAAACAAATATCAGAATTTCTCAACCGCGACGTGGTTTGTACGCGCTTGCGCCACAAGGGTGAAGTAGTCATCCCTACCCGTACCACCACCTTCCAGATGGACGACGAACTGCTCGTCATCTGTACGGAGGCTGACGTAGAAGCCGTCAAGGCTTTTATCGGACCGGAAATCGATGTGGAATGGAATGAAGACGACCAGAAGAAACCAATGGTTTCCAAGCGTATCACCGTGACCAGCTCCGATATGAACGGAAAGATATTGGGCAGCATGCACTTCTCTTCCGTCTACGGCGTGAACGTGACGCGTATCACCCGCCAAGGCATGAACCTCTTCGCAAGCCGCAACCACCGCTTTCAGATAGGCGACCGCATCATGGTAGTCGGTCCGGAGGACAACGTCAACCGCGTGGCGGAACTGATGGGTAACTCCGAACGCCGCCTCAACGCCCCCAACCTGTTCACCATCTTTGTGGGCATCATCGTGGGTATCATCTTCGGTAGCATCCCCGTAGCCATTCCCGGCATGCCCGTGCCCCTGAAGTTGGGTATTGCCGGAGGACCGCTCATCATCGCCATCCTCATCGGACGCTACGGCGACCGACTGAAACTGGTCACCTTCACGACAACGTCCGCCAACATGATGCTGCGCGAGATTGGTCTCGTGCTCTTCCTCGCCAGCGTGGGTATCAAGGCAGGTGCCAACTTCTGGGATACCGTGGTGCAGGGTGACGGACTGAAGTATGTCTACACCGGTTTCCTCATCACCATCATCCCTATCCTCATCGTTGGCGTAATCGGCCGACTGCGCTTCCATATCAACTACTACACGCTGATGGGTATGATTGCCGGTACATGCACCGACCCGCCAGCTTTGGCATACGCCAACACAGTGTCTTCACGCGAGGCTCCCGCTATCGGCTATTCCACGGTCTACCCGTTGAGTATGTTCCTCCGCATCTTTACCGCACAAATCATCGTGCTTTTCTTCTGCGGAGCATAAACGACAAAAACTCCCGACATCACACAAACGGATGCCGGGAGTTTTTGTCTCTTCTCACTTCTTTATTGTTTCTCGAAAATCTTGTCCTTGTCGGTAATCTGCGTGGGCGTACCTGCCTTTCCGCCGATATGGCACTCCGTGAAGCTCACATCAGGAGCGTCATCAATACTCATGCCGATCTTCGCCTCGCCCACTTCAACACGACTGAATGTGACATTGCGGATCGGTTTGGCTTTGGTGCCCTGCAATACAATGGCTGCAGCAGATGCCTGCTGGCACGATAGTCCGTCGACATGAATGTCACTAATATCTGTAAAGTGAGTGTTACCCTGCCCTTCCCCGGCATACATACTGGTGATGTAGAAAAGGTCTTCCACATTACCAAACTTGCAGTTGTTCACAAACACGTTATGTATGAAACCACCGCGGTCAGGGTTAGTCTTCATATAGATGCCGCGCTTACAGTACCCCGCATAATCGCAGTCCTCCACAAAGACATTGCGCACACCCGACGACATCTCACTACCTAACACCACGGCGTGCAATCCCTTGAAGTGACAGTGGCGGATAACGATATTCTCCGTGGGCATCGCCACGGTCCATCCGTCACGGTTACGTGCGCTCTTGATGGCGATGTTGTCGTCTCCATTGTCGAAATGCACGTCTTCTATCAGGATATTGCGCGAACATTCAGGGTCGATACCGTCGTTGTTCACCAACTTGGCATCATAGCGAAGTCCGCGGCAGATGATATTCTCGCTCTTCAGCAAATGAACGCACCAAAATGGAGAATTGACAAACTTCACACCTTCCAGGGTGATGTTCTTGCACTCATAAAGCTGCAACAAATGCGGACGGAGATAATATCCGTCGCCAAACACACGCGACTCCATGTCCACGCCTTCGTTATTCATCGTCCGGCTCTTCTGCTGTCCTGCCTTCTGCTTGCTGCGCCATGTAGCGAAGGTAGTCATGGCATTGCCGTCTATTGTTCCCTTGCCGACAATCGAAATGTCGTGCAACCCGCGTCCGTAGATGAAAGGTGAATAGTTGTAGAGGAACGTGCCCTCCCAACTGGTGCTGACCATGGGATAACACTTGGGGTCGGGCGTGAACTTCAGCGTGGCACCCTCCTGCAACTCAATCGTTAGATTGCTCACCAGATGGAGCGGACCGCGCAGGAAATAAGTTCCCGATGGCACCACCACCCTTGCTCCGCCATGTTTGGATGCCCACTTGAAAGCCTTCTTGAACGCCGGCAAGCAGTCAGACTTGCCGTCACCCTTGGCTCCCCACTTCGTAATCAGGATTTCCTCTTGCACTTGTTTTGCCCCCGTAATGAGCTGTAGCACGCTGTCGCGCAATGCCACACGCCGTTCATCAACACCCGCATGGCAGGACAAAGGCTGCGCGAAAAGCCCTATGCCACAAAGAAACGAGAGAAAAAGAATTCGGTAAAAATTGCTATTCATATTGTCATTGTTATTGATACATTCACGCTTAAGTGTGTGTCAGAGGTTGGCAAGCACCTCCACCTACGACAAAGGGGAACATCTCAGTTGAGACATTCCCCTTTGTGCGGTGTGTACGGGACTCGAACCCGTGACCTCCTGCGTGACAGGCAGGCATTCT
>CAVJZZ010000006.1:0-68711 GCA_963654295.1 Lachnospiraceae bacterium
GTCATTACCGGTGCCAGCACGGTCGACGCACACGACATGCCCACCGAGAACGCCACATCGCCATGGCAGAGGAAGGTCATGATGTTGCTCGACACACCGCCTGGGCAACATCCCACGAGCAGGATGCCGATGGCGAGTGCCGGTTCGAGTCGGAACACGTGTACCAGCAGATAGGCTACACCCGGCATGATGATGAACTGGGCAAGCGCACCGATGCAGATGTCGAACGGTCGTCGGGCGAGTATCTTGAAGTCGTCGGTGGTGAGCGTCATGCCCATCGTGAGCATGATGAGTCCGAGAATAATGGTCTGCGTGAGTCCAGAAACCCACTTGAATGTGGCGGGTAGGAAGAATGTAAACACAGCTACGCCGATGATGAACCACGACGTGTAGTTGGCCAGGAACCGGCTGGCCTTCTGTAGTAAGCCAATCATAATCTATCAGTTGTTTATCCTTTTACGCTGCAAAGTTATAATAAATCTGCGTAACAGGATAACAAACTGATAGAAATCTTTCGTTACTTCATGGAATGTCCCCGCATGTGTATCAATTGGTAGAGGGCAGGGGCGAATATCATCAGCGAGAACAGTAGGGCGAACCATATCCGCTGCTGACTGCCAAAGATGTCAATCAGTTTACCATCGCGCGAAACAGGAATGAGGAGATAGACCACATAGGCGATGGTGTTGTTGACCCAATGCACCACCACGCTCGGCACGATGGTTCCGAACTTGCAGCAGAGCCAGCCCAACAAGAGTCCCATTAAGAAGGCGTGGGGCATCTGGGCGGGGTTCATGTGTATTAGGGCGAAAAGCACGGAGGTCAGAATGATGGGCATCCATGTGCCTTTCATCCGTTCTCTCAGTGCTCCGAGGATGGCACCGCGGAACACCACCTCTTCTACCAATGGGGCGAATATGCCCATGACGAGATAGCCCGATGGCTTCGTCATCAGGGTGTCAAACACCTCTTTCATATTGTCGTTCAGTCCAGGCAGCAACTCCTGCAGGGCTATGAAGGGGATGATCGTTCCCGACGTCATCACCGCACACCAAAAGAACACGGATACCGCCTGACCATGCAGGCTGCCAGAGGAAACCGAGAACCAATGGCAACGCACGAAAAGCAGCAACGTAATGATGCCGCTTGCCGCGTTTGCCGCGATGAGCATGTTGGCATCTGTCGAGAGGTTGCCCGTGCCTAACGCATGGAGCACCGCCTGCAACGACATACCATCTGTCAAGAGCCATGCACCCCACACGATGTAGGACATGAAGATCTGCACGCATGCGAATACAAAAAGATAGAGTAAAGCCTTTTTCATTGTTCCTGTTTAAATTGTTGTTCCACCATTTTCCTGTCTTCTTCCAGTTGCGCTTTCAGTTCTGCTACCGACTGGAATTTGCGCTCCTCGCGCAGCCGCTTGTAGAACGACACGTGGAGCATCTCGCCGTAGAGGTTGTCTTTGAAGTCGAGAATGAAGGTCTCCAGCGTCTGTCTGTCGCCATCGAACGTGGGTCGTGTGCCGATGTTCATCATGGCACGTTTCATTTCCATGCTGCGGCTCAGACGTGCCCGTACGGCATACACACCTCCTGCAGGTATCAGTTTGCCGCTGTCGCCGAGGTCGAGGTTGGCAGTGGGAAATCCCAATCGCCGTCCTTCCTGGAAACCCGTCACCACCTTGCCGGTAATGGTGTAGGGATAGCCCAGACACATGCGTGCCATGTCCACCTCGCCTGCTTGTAGGAAGGAGCGGATCACCGAAGAACTGACATTCACGCCATTGAGCACGAACACATCGTTGCGCACTACCTCGATGCCCAGTTCTTTTCCGTAGCGAACATAGTCCTCGAAAGACTCCTCGCGGTTGTGCCCGAACCTGTTGTCGTAGCCGATGATGAGCGTGCGCACGTTGAGCTGTTCGCGTAGCACGTGTTCCATGAACTCGCGAGCCGTGAGCTGTGCCATATCGGTGCTGAAGGGGATGACCGCACAGTTGTCTACGTCGGTCTGCGAGAGCAACACCAACTTCTCACCGAAGGTGGAGAGCATCTGCGGACGGTAGTCTGCCCCGAGCACTTGGCGTGGGTGCTTGTCGAACGTGATGACCATCGATTCCATGCCGTCTGCTGCTGCACGCGCCTTCACCCTGTCGATGAGGAAGCGGTGCCCCTTGTGCACACCGTCGAAGAACCCCACGGTGGCTACCTGCGGTTGCAGGGGCAGTATCTCTGTGTTCAAGAATATGGTGTTCATGCTTCTACTGTTACTTTGTAATCGTTTAATTTCTCCAGCCATTCATCGCCCACGGCATGCAAGACCTGTATACCCGTTTGGCGTGCCCCCTCACAGTTGGTGGCGGAGTCATCTATAAACAGAGTCTCTTCTGCCTTGATGTCTGCATCGTGGAGAACATGCCGGAAAATCTCTGGAGAGGGCTTGAGCTGATGCAACTCGTAGGAGAGATAAGTCTTCTCGAAATAGTCGTCAACGCAGCCGCCGTCTGCCGTGAACAGCTCTTGGGTCGCCTTTTGCCAATGGATGGCGTTGGTGTTGCTCAGCAGCAACAGCCGATAGCGGGTGCGGAGGTGTTGCAATGCTTCGAGCCGCTGAAGGGGTATCGTGGTGAGCAAGGCGTTCCATGCATTGCAAATCGCCTCGTCGGAAGCCTCGCATTGCGCCTGACGGCGTGCCTCATCGCAAAACTGCCGTATGCTGATGGTGCCCAGTTCGAGGTCGTGAAACAGGTCTTCTTGCCTACATTCGTCCACATAGCAGGCGATCGCGTTTGCCCCGATACGCCCGAAGGCGTCCACGCAGACCTGTTTGTCAAGGTCTACGAGCACGCCTCCGAAGTCGAATATGATGTTCTTGATTGTTTTCTTCACTTGATAATCTCGTTGATAAGGCGGTCTGCGTGTCCCCATTTGTCCATCATGTAGACTACGAAGCGAATGTCCACGCCGATGCACCTGCCCAGACGTTTGTCGAAGAAGATGTCGTTCGACAAGCTGTCCCAGTTGCCGTCGAAGGCGAGACCGATGAGTTCGCCCTTGCCGTTGAACATCGGTGAACCGCTGTTGCCGCCGGTGATGTCGTTGTTTGTGAGGAAGCAGAGCTGCATCTTGCCCGTGGTCTTGTCGGTATAGCGTCCGTAGTCCTTGGCAGACATCAGTTCGTGCATGATGGGTTCGGCAAAGTAGTCAACCACCTTGTCGCCCGTCTTCATCTTTGCGAGCAAGCTTTCGGCAGTGGTGTAATAGCCCGACGGCTTGCCGCCCAGGTCGAAGCCGCCCACCTGACCGTAGCTCAGACGCATGGTGAAGTTGGCATCGCTATAGTGGGGCATGTCTTGTTCCATGCGCACCTTGGCATCGCAGAGGTAGCGCTCTTGCACATCGATGCTGTCGTTGACGGTCGACAGATCCTCGCGCAGGTCTGCCATCACACTCATCAGGTCGTTGCCGAACTTCACGCCGGGGTCGTTCTTGTAAGCCTTCTTGTGATAGTAGAGTTTGGTGCCGCTCTTCATAAGGACAGATTTCTTGTAGAGGTAGTCTACGTAGCGTGTGTAGTCGCCGGCGAAGTCCTTGTCGATGGTGGCGTAGAACTTAGGAAGGTATTTTGCGGGCACCTGTTCGCGGTAGTTCTTCAGCATAGCGGCGAATATCTCCTTGTCAGTGGCTTCATCCCAGTCGTTGCTGTTGTCGGCAAACTCCAGATACTGCTTCGACGGTTTGTTCTCCGGACCTTTCACCTCCATGCCTGAAGACTGCATCATGGCGCGGGTGACAAACTCGTTGTTGCGGCGGAACGACTCAATGAAGAAGTAGTAGGGACGCATGGCTTCCATGCGCTTTCCATAGAAACGGCGCAACTTGTCGAAGTCGAGCTTGCCCTTGAGGTAGCCGGTGGAATCCTGCCATAGCTGGAGCTGCTTCTCGAAAGCCTGCTTTTGGGCGATGATGCCGATGGAGTCGATACACTTGTTCATACCCATCGAGTTCTTCCAGTAGTTGGCACTTTGGGCGAACTTGGAGTCATACTTGATGCGCACGGCTTCGCTGGCACGCATGTGACGCTGCATGATCTCCTGCTTGATGGTGCGCACCTGCACGCGTGTGGTGTTTGCGGCGTCGCGCATTTCCTGGATGCCGTATGATGACAGATAGCGTTCTGTGCTGCCGGGATAACCCACGGTCATGGCATAGTCGCCGTCCTTGTAGCCGTCGAGCGACACCTTCGCCCAACGCTTGGGGTGATAGGGCACATTGTCTTTGGAATAGGCTGCCGGACCTCCAGTCTTCGGGTCGGCATAGATGCGGAACACCGAGAAGTCACAAGTTTGGCGTGGCCACATCCAGTTGTCGGTTTCACCGCCGAACTTACCCATCGACTTGGGCACGGCGAAGACCAGACGAAGGTCGGTGAAGTCCTGATAGGTGGTGGCGTAATACTTGTTGCCCTCATAGAAGGCGTCGATGTTCACATGCAGGGTCTTGTCTATCTTCTTCACCGAGTCGGTCATGACGCGCTGTAGCGAATCCACCACCAGTGAGCGACGGCTGTTGCTCATCACAGAGAAGCCCATGCTTTCGAGTTGGGGCGTCACATCCTTCTGCTCAATCATGAAACTGACAAACATGTCCTCGTTGGGCAGTTCGTCGGCATAGCTCTTGGCATAGAAGCCGTTGAGCATATAGTCGTGTTCCACGGTGGAGTGGCTGCGGATTGACTCGAAACCGCAGTGGTGATTGGTGAATACCAGTCCGTCGGGCGATACCACTACGCCTGTGCAGTAGCCGCTGAAGTTGACCACGGCGTTCTTCAGCGCCATGTCGCTCTTGTACAGTTCGTCGTAGGGCATGGTGAAACCCTCGGCTTTCATTTGCTCATACACCGCTTGCGGCAGGTTGTAAAGCGTCCACATGCCTTCGTCGGCATGGGCGGTGGCACATACCGTCAGGGCTGCCGCCAGCATTTTTAGTTTGTTCATATGTTCCTTTAATTTTGTTTTATCGCTTGAGTAAACTTTTGAAGTCGCGCTTCACCACCACGGCGGCAAAGGCAAGAATCATCACCGTGTTGGCGGCGAGGGCAGACCAGCGTCCTACGTTGCCGTTAAGCCATGTCATGGCGGCGAACAGGATGGCTGCCAGCACCACATAGACGATCATCTCTGCCACGGGATAGTTGATGGGATATTTCCGCTGTCCCACGAAGTAGCTCAGCAACATCGCCGTTCCATAGCCGGCAAAGCCCGCCCAGGCGCAAGCCATATAGCCGTAGCGGGGCACGAAAATCACGTTGACAGCAATGAGCACGGCACATCCGATGCCCGAGAAGTAGGCGCCCCAGATGGTCTTGTCGATGAGCTTGTACCAAAAGCTTAGGTTGAAATATACGCCCATCATGATTTCTGCTGCCATCACGATAGGAACCACGCGCAGTCCGTCCCAATAGTCGCGGCCGATGATGTGCTTCAGGATGTCCATATAGCCGATGACCACCAGAAAGGCGAGCAGCGTGAAGATCACGAAATACTTCATGGCTTTGGCATACGTGTCCTTGTTGTCCTTGTCCTTCGACTTGCCGAACACGAACGGCTCATAGGCATAGCGGAACGCCTGGGTAATCATCGCCATAATCATGGCTATCTTGGAAGCTGCACCATAGATGCCGAGTTGGGCATGGGCGTCGGTGCCCTTGTAGATATAGGGGAAAAGTATCTTGTCGGCGGTCTGGTTCAAGATGCCGGCGATGCCGAGCACCAGGATAGGCCAGCTGTAGGAGAACATGCGTTTCATCAACGCCCGGTCGAACACATACTTGAACCCGGTCAGTTCTTTCCAGAAGCATAGCGTGATGCTGCCCGTGCAAGCCAGGTTGATATAGAAGGCGTAGCCTGCGCCGACCGTCGGGTCGTAGAAGCCGCCCACCCAATCGGGATGCGATTGGTAGAGCGCAGGGAGCACCATGAAGAACAACAGGTTGAGGGCAATGTTGAGCACGATGAAGAGCAGTTTCAGGGCTGCGAACTTAATCGGACGTTTCTTGTAGCGCAGGTATGCAAAGGGAATACATTGGAAAGCATCTATCGCCACCGTCATGGCCATCACCCACACGTAGGAAGGATGGTCGGCATATCCCATGAACGAGGATATGGGCGAGAGAAATCCCAGCACGAGTAGCACAAAGACGGTGGAGGTGAATCCCACAGACATCAGAATGGTGGAATACACCCGCCTCGGGTCTTCGCCCTCCTTGTTTGAAAAACGGAAGAAGGTGGTCTCCATGCCATAGGTCAGGATGACGAGCAGCAGTGCCGTGTAGGCATACATGTTGGTGATGATGCCATAGCCGCCACTGGCAGCGGAAAGTTTTGCCGTGTAGAGCGGCACGAGCAGATAGTTGAGGAAACGCCCGATGATACTGCTCATCCCGTAGATGGCGGTGTCTTTGGCAAGTGACTTTAAGTTGGCCATAAAAGGAATATCTTTTGTCTTTTGATTATGCGAAGAACATGTAGCTGATGGCTATTGCGGCAATCACGCCCGCCAGGTCGGCAAGCAGTCCGCATGCCACGGCGTGGCGCGTGTAGCGAATGCCCACGCTGCCGAAATAGACAGCCAGGATATAGAATGTGGTGTCTGTGGAGCCTTGGAAGATGCAACTCAGTCTGCCCACAAATGAGTCGGCTCCGTAGGTGGTCATCGCGTCGACCATCATGCCGCGTGCCCCACTGCCCGAAAGCGGTTTCATCAGAGCTGTGGGCAACGCACCCACAAAATCCGTATTCCCGCCGCAGACATCGACAAACCATTTCACGCCATCCACCAGCATGTCCATGGCGCCCGAAGCTCTGAACACACCGATGCCCACGAGTATCGCCACCAGATAGGGGATGATGCGCACGGCTGTGGTGAAGCCGTCTTTGGCACCTTCGATGAAGGCATCGTATACATTCACCTTCTTGCGCATTCCTGCCACGATGAATCCCACGATGATGAGCATTAGCAGAATATTTGCCACCGACGTGCTGACGGTGTTCATCTGGTCTTTGTCCAACTGTCCGAAGCCCCAGATGATGGCAGCCACTGCCACGCACATGCCTCCGAGCGTGAGCAGAAGGGTGCGGTTGAAGAGGTTGATCTTTTGGAATAGACAGGTGAAGATGATGCCTGCCAGGGTGGAAAAGAAGGTGGCAAGCAAGATGGGGATGAAAATGTCGGTGGGCTGAGCGGCTCCCATCTGTGCCCGGTATACCATGATGGATACAGGTATCAAGGTCAAGCCGCTCGTGTTGAGCACCAGAAACATGATCATCGGATTGGATGCGGTGTCTTTCTTGGGATTCAGTTCCTGCAACTGTTCCATCGCCTTGAGGCCCAGCGGCGTGGCTGCATTGTCAAGCCCGAGCATGTTGGCGGCGAGATTCATGAAGATGGAACCAGTCACGGGATGCCCTTTGGGTATGTCGGGGAAGAGTTTGGCAAAGACGGGCGAAAGAAATTTCGCCAGCACATTCACCACGCCTCCCTTTTCGCCTATCTTCATGATGCCGAGCCAGAGTGACAGGACGCCCGTCAGTCCGAGGGATATTTCAAAGGCTGTCTTGGAAGAGGAAAACGTGGAGTCCATCATGGCAGGGAAAACCGACATGTCCCCCATGAATATGAGCTTTACTGTCGCAATGACAAACGCGATCAGAAAAAAAGCTATCCAAATGTAATTCAGTACCATATAGGTTGCAAAATTACCTCTTTTATTCGGCATGACAAAACATCAGACCCAATTATTGCACTTGGCGCGTATCCTTAGACGGTGTCTGTTGCCAAAGGGAAGGAAAATATATGAGGGCTGGCACCTTGATGGTGCCAGCCCTCTAACGTTAGTATGTTATGAAAAATTTGAGAGAATAGAAACTTCACAGTTTCTGTTTTGTTGTTTTACTAAACATGATTTATAGAGAAAGCATAGAAATTTATCTTATTTAAGGATGGTGGCAGTGGGCTGTCCCAGCTTCTGCAGTGTCGAGTCTGTCTTCACAGAGTCGTTCATCGCCACCGACATGCCTTTAACGGCACGATGGGTGCTTGCCACATCTGCTGCAGGTTGTCCTTCGTTGTCGAATGCCACTTGTGCGGCATTGCCGAGCGTAAGGAATATGGCCACCACGGCTGCAGCTTTGAACAAGGGTGCCAGTCTGTGTGTCATCGAAATGACACGGGCTTTCACGTGCGCCGGTTCGTCTATCATCTCCATGATCTTCTGGTCGAAGTCATCACCGAGGATCTGCTCTTTCTTCTCCTGTTGCTCATAGACGAACAGGTCGCGGAAGGGAAGCAGATCGGCAGGCACCTCTTTCTGGCTGAAGAACGTGCGCAGTATCTCCTCTTCTTCGAGAGAAGTCTCGCACTTCCAGTAGCGCTCCAAGAGTTGTTCGATGTACTTATAGTCCATATTGTTCATATTTGATGTATTGTTGTTTTATTGCCTGGCGTGCGCGGAAGATGCTCACTTTCACTTGCTCTTCGCTGATGCCAAGAATAGCTGCAATCTCTTTATAGGGTTTGCCTTCGATGTCTCTCAGTTGCATGCAACTGCGCTGTTTCTCGGGCAGTGAGTCAATGAGTCTTCGGATGATGGCGAGGCGGTCGCGCTGTTGTGTCTTCTCGTAGGGATTCGATGATGTGGCAGGTTCGTAGGTACCCATGTCGTCGAGCGAGGCGTTGTCGTTGTCCTTGCGCTTGATGCGGTCGAGCGAGAGGTTGCGGCATATCGTTGTGCTGAAAGCCTCTATCGACTCTATCTCGTTCCACCGTTCCCGTTGGTTCCAGACTTTGATCAGTGTGTCTTGCACGACATCTTCCGCTTCCTCTCTGCTGAGGGTAATGCGAAGAGCCAACCTGAAGAGCATGTCCTTCAATGGTAGTATGTCGCTGCGAAAACTGACGGTCTTCTTCATTGTCTCTGAATAACTGACGGGTGGAGGGAGGAAAAGTTACAGGATGTGCAGTTGTTTAACCTTGTTTAACATCCGTGCTTCCTCAGTCTTGTTCTTTCTCTGTCTTTATATATTATAATATGGTGGTGCCGTGATTGCCGTCTATGGCATCGGCTTTGGTGATGATGACGCGTTTCACGCCTGCGCTGATGGCTTCCAGTGCGTTCTCTATCTTCGGGATCATGCCGCCAGCCACGGTGCCGTCAGCCACATAGCGCTTGAAGTCGTCGCGTGTGATTTGCGGTATCACGCTGTTGTCGTCATCGGGATTGCTCAGCACACCGGGCTTTTCAAAGGCGTAGATGAGGGTCACGTCGTAGAGGAGAGCCAACGCCTTGGCGGTGGTGCCAGCGATGGTGTCTGCATTGGTGTTGAGCATGTTGCCTTGTCCATCGTGTGTAAGAGGGGCCATGACGGGCACAACACCCGTCTCAATGAGGCGTCCGAGCTGTTCGCCGTCTGCACCGTCCACGTCACCCACATATCCGTAGTCCACATCTTTGACGGGACGCTTGTGGGCTTGGATGACATTCATGTCGGCTCCGGTCAGTCCGAGTGCGTTCACGCCTTTGGCTTGCAACTTTGCCACAAGGTTCTTGTTCACCAGTCCGCCGTAGACCATGGTCACCACGCGGAGCATCTGCTCGTCGGTGATGCGCCGCCCGTTCACCATCTTGCTTTCTATGCCCAGTTGGGCAGCTATCTTCGTGGCGCTTCTTCCGCCTCCGTGCACGAGCACTTTGTGTCCTTCGATAGCGGTGAAGTCGGCAATCAACTGTGTGAGCTTGTCGGGGTCTTCGACCACAGCACCGCCCACTTTTACAACGGTTATTCTCTCTTTCATCTTCATATGTCTTTTATTCTAAATAGGTGTATCCGTAGAGACCTGACCGGTAGTTCGACAGGAACTCCTTGCCTTCTTCCAGCGAGATCTTGCCTTCCTTGACGCTCTTGGTCACCCATATCTCCAGTTGACGTACCAGTTTCTTTGGGTTATACTGCACATAGTCGAGCACCTCTTCCACGGTCTCACCGTCGATGATCTGGTCGATGTGGTAGCTGCCGTCCTTCACGCTGATGTGCACGGCGTTGGTGTCACCGAAGAGGTTGTGCATGTCGCCGAGGATTTCCTGGTAGGCGCCCACGAGAAACACACCGAGATAGTAAGGTTCGTTCTTGCGGAGCGTGTGCACGGGCAGGATATGCGAGAGGTGCTGGTTGGTCACGAAGTTGGCTATCTTGCCGTCGCTGTCGCAGGTGATGTCCTGGATGGTAGCCGTCCGTGTGGGGCGTTCGTTGAGGCGCTGGATGGGCATGATGGGGAACAGCTGGTCGATCGCCCACGAGTCGGGCAGCGACTGGAATAGCGAGAAGTTGCAGAAGTATTTGTCTGCCAAGAGTTTGTCCAGTCCGCGCAGTTCTTCTGGCGTGTGCTTCAGATTCTTGGCGATCATGTTCACCTCGCGGCACACACTCCAGTACATGCTTTCTATCTCCGCACGCGTCTGCAGGTCTACCATGCCGTGGCTGAACAGGTCGAGTGCCTCCTCGCGTATCTGTTCGGCGTCGTGCCAGTCTTCCATCATGGTGCGCGGACTCAGGTTGTCCCAGATTTCATAGAGGTCTTTCACGAGTTTGTGAGCATCGGGTGCAGGTTCGAAAGCCTCGGGCATCTGCGGTTGCGATGCCGTTTCCAGCACGTCGATGACGAGCACGGAATGGTGGGCGGAGAGCGAACGTCCGCTTTCGGTAATCAGGTTGGGGTGGGGGATGTCGTTGCGGTTGGCAGCGTCGACGAATGTATAGATGCAGTCGTTCACGTATTCCTGTATGGAATAGTTCACCGAACTCTCGCTGCTGCTCGAACGGGTGCCGTCATAGTCCACGCCCAGTCCGCCGCCGCAGTCTACGAAGTCGATGCCGTATCCCATCTTGCGCAGTTGGATGTAGAATTGTGATGCTTCGCGGAGCGCCGCCTGTATACGTCTGATCTTGGTGATCTGACTGCCGATGTGGAAATGGATGAGACGCACGCTGTCGTGCATGCCTTTCTCGTCGAGGATTTGCAGTGCCTGGAGCAGTTCGCTACTGGTCAGACCGAACTTGCTGGCATCGCCGCCGCTTTCCTCCCACTTGCCTGAGCCCGACGAGGCGAGCTTGATGCGGATGCCGATGTTGGGCTTTACTCCGAGTTTCTTGGATGCCTTGGCGATGATGTCTATTTCGTTGAGTTTCTCCACAACGATGAAGATGCGCTTGCCCATTTTCTGTGCAAGCAGTGCAAGCTCGATATAACTTTGGTCCTTGTATCCGTTGCAGACGATGAGCGAGTCGCTCTGGCACTGCACGGCGATGACAGCGTGCAGTTCGGGCTTTGAACCAGCTTCGAGTCCAAGGTTGAATTTCTTGCCGTGGCTGATGATCTCTTCGACCACGGGCTGCATTTGGTTTACCTTGATGGGGTAGATGACGAAGTTCTGGGCTTTGTAGTCGTATTCCTTGGCTGCCTTCTGGAAGCAGCTGGCAGTCTTCTCGATGCGATTGTCGAGGATGTCGGGAAAACGGAGCAACACAGGTGGAGTGACGTCGCGCAGGGACAGTTCGTCCATGATGTCGCGCAGGTCTATTCGGGTGTCGTCCTTGCAGGGTGTCACATAGACGTCGCCTTTGTCGTTAACGCTAAAGTACGAAGTGCCCCAACCGTTGATGTTGTAGAGTTCCTTCGAATCTTCGATGGTCCATTTCTTCATTTCTATTTGTGTTATTTCGGTGGTTTGATGTCTAACAAATCGATTACGCCCTTCACCGAGAGGTGAATCTTGTCGTAGTTCTCCATCAGATTCACGTCGAGCGTATGTTTCGCCTTGGAATAATAAGTCTCTCTCTTCTCCAGTTGTTGCCTGATAAATACCTTCACCTCTTCAGGTGTCTTGTTGAGCAACAACGGTCTTACGGTCTTGCCCATCTTGAGGTGGTCGTAGAGCACCTCGGGTGTGGCTTTCAGGTAGACCGTCTCTCCCTGTCCGTTCATGTAGTCCATGTTGTCGAAGAAACATGGTGTGCCGCCGCCGCAACTGACGACGACGTCTTCAAATTCGGCCACTTCGTGGAGCATGTTGCGTTCGATTTGGCGGAAGCCGTCTTCGCCCGACTCCTGGAATATCTGTGCCACTGTCTTGTGCATGCGGCTTTCGATATACCAGTCCAAATCGTAGAACTGTAGGCCGAGCTCTCGTGCGAGGGCCTTGCCTACAGTTGTCTTTCCCGCTCCCATATAGCCTATGAGAATGATTCTGTTCATTTCTTTTTCTGTGGAGTGTTCACGATGTCCATGCACTGTTCGAAGGTTAGCTCTGCTGCCTTGTCGTGCAGTGCTTTGGGCATGCGGTAGTTCTTGCCGTCGTAGGCGATGTAGGGACCGTAGCGTCCGTTGAGCACTTCGAGCTTGCTGTCTTCATCGAAGGTCTTGATGTGGCGCTGTTTCTCCTGTGCGCGCTTCTGCTCGATCAGACCGATGGCGGTGTCGAGCGTTACGGTCAGTGGGTCTTCGCCCTTGGGCAGCGATACGTATTTCTTGTCGTGCATCACATAGGGACCGAAACGTCCGGCGCCGATGACCACCTTCTTGCCTTCAAACTCGCCCACTTCGCGGGGCAACTTGAACAGTTCGAGTGCTTCGTCAAGCGTGATGGTCTCGATACTCTTGTCCGACGGCATCTGTGAGAAGCGTGGCTTGTCTTTGTCTTCTGCTGAGCCGATCTGCACCACGGGACCGAAGCGTCCGATCTTTACGAATACAGGCTTTCCGCTCTTCGGGTCTATGCCCAGCTCGCGTTCGCCTGCCTTGTGTTCCGAGCGTGCGTTCATGGTCTTTTCCACTTCCGGTTCGAAACCCTTGTAGAAGGTCTTGAGCATCTTGGTCCATTCCGTCTTGCCCTCGGCAATGTCGTCGAACTTCTCTTCCACGTTGGCGGTGAAATTGTAGTCCATGATGCCTGGGAAGTTTTCCATCAGGAAGTCGTTGACCACGATGCCGATGTCTGTGGGCAGGAGTTTTCCCTTGTCGCTGCCCGCCATATCGGTCTTGGTCACGGTGGTCACCCCTGCGTCCTTGAGGATGTCGATGGTATAATCGCGTTCCACGCCGCTCTTGTCACCCTTGTGCACATAGTCGCGCTGCTGGATGGTGCTGATGGTCGGGGCGTAGGTGGAAGGACGGCCGATGCCCAGTTCTTCGAGCTTGTGCACGAGGCTGGCTTCCGTGTAGCGCGACGGACCTTGGCTGTAGCGTTGTGTGGCGGTGATCTCCTGGCGTTTGAGCTTGTCTCCTTCTTTCATGGGGGGCAGCATGCGGCCGTAGTCTTCCTGCTGTTCGTTGTCGTCATCGTTCGACTCACGGTATACCTTGATGAAACCATCGAAAGAAACCACCTCGCCGTTTGCCACGAACTGCTCGTCGCTTGTACTGATTTTTATGTTGACCGTGGTCTTCTCGATCTGTGCATCAGCCATCTGCGAGGCGAGTGTACGCTTCCAGATGAGCTCGTAGAGACGGTTTTCCTGTGGCGTTCCGTCTATCTTCTGGCGAGTCATGTCTGTGGGACGGATGGCCTCGTGCGCTTCCTGTGCACCCTTCGAGTGGGTGGTATAGTTGCGCGGATGGCTATAGGCTTCGCCATAGACGTTGACGATTTCTTCTTTGCTGGCGTCGATGCAGAGCTTCGAGAGATTCACGGAGTCTGTACGCATATAGGTGATGCGACCGTTTTCGTAGAGATGTTGTGCCACCATCATGGTCTGCGACACGGTGAAGCCTAATTTGCGTGCGGCTTCCTGTTGCAGAGTCGATGTGGTGAATGGGGGAGCAGGCGTGCGCTTGAGCGGTTTCTTGCTCACGGCAGCGATGGTGAACGTGGCGTTCTTGCACTTGTCGAGGAATGTCAGTGCCTCCTCGTGGGTCTTGAAGCGTGTGCCCAGTTCTGCCTTCACTTCCGACACTCCTTCGGGACTGTTGATGGCGAATACGGCATTCACACGGAAGAACGGCTCACTGTTGAAGTTCTGTATCTCACGCTCGCGTTCCACGATGAGTCTCACTGCCACGCTCTGCACGCGTCCGGCAGAGAGGGCAGGCTTCACCTTGCGCCAAAGGATTGGCGATAGTTTGAAGCCCACCAGACGGTCGAGCACACGGCGTGCCTGCTGCGCATCCACGAGGTTCATGTCCAGGTGGCGCGGAGTCTCAATGGCTTTCATGATAGCGGGTTCCGTGATTTCATGGAATACGATGCGGCTTGTCTTTTCTTCGTCAAGTCCGAGCACCTCGCACAGGTGCCACGAGATGGCTTCTCCCTCGCGGTCCTCATCGGACGCCAGCCATATCTTCTTGGCTGCTTTCGCATTTTTCTTCAGGTCTGCCACTACGGCTGCTTTCTCCTTCGGAATTTCGTAGTCGGGCTTGAGGGTGTTTAGATCTATGCTGAGTTCTTTCTTCTTGAGGTCTCTGATATGGCCATACGACGACATTACCTTGTAGTCGCTGCCCAAGAATTTTTCTATGGTTTTTGCCTTGGCGGGGCTCTCTACGATAACTAAATTTTCTTGCATAATATGTCTGTACGTGCTAATGTGGGCGCAAAAGTAAGCAAAAGTTTTTCTTGCACCTTATTATATAGGTGAAATTTCTACTTTTTTAAGTTTTGTGTTTGCAGTGGTTTTGCTTCCCTTTTGTCATTTCTCTGCATGGAGCTCGCGGTATTGATAAAGTCCTTGCCGCACGGAGCGCAGTCCGAACTGCTCGATGCGCAGGTCTTCAACGGCAGTCCACATACATTCATCGGCATCGTCGGCAGCCTTGAGTTGGCTGAAGTCTTCCACTGTGCACTCGTAGAAAAGGTCGAGGGTGTGCACGTTCATGCCCGAATAGAGATAGATGTTGGGCTGGCTGAAGAGAAACTTGCTTGACGTGATATGCAGTCCGGTTTCTTCCATCACCTCCCTGGCGATGCTCTCCTCTGCTGTCTCGCCGGTGTCACAGAAACCGCCCGGCAGGTCGAGCGTACCTTTAGCAGGTTCGTTCTTGCGTCGTTCCACGAGCAGTTCCCCTTTGTCGTTGCGGATGAAAGCCACTACTGCGGCACTCGGATTCATAAAATACTCGAATCCACAATTCTCACACTGTTTGCTCTTTTCGCTTTTAATCTCGAAATGAGAACTGCCACACGCGGGACAGTATCTGAATTTGTCCAAAATATGCATTGTCCTGTCTTGTTACCGTATGCCTGACCGAAAAAAGGCGTCTGTGTGTGGCATACTTTCCTAATACTGCTGCAATATTACGAAAAAATGGTTATCTTTGCAAGAGAAACGTTAAATTTTTAGAGAACAATGAAAAAGAACAGCATCCTCTTTGTCCTTTGCATGCTTACCGCCTGCCTGACGGCAACTGCGCAAAAGCCGTTTGAAATCAATCTGTGGCCCAACGGGGCGCCCAATGACAATGGCAACCCGAAAGACACAGCCAAAGTGACTGTCTATCTGCCCAATGCCAAGAAGGCTACGGGGCGTTGTGTGGTCATCTGCCCGGGTGGTGGCTATAGTCATCTCGCTATGGCGCATGAGGGCAACGACTGGGCTCCCTTCTTCAATAACATGGGCATTGCTGCCGTGGTGTTGAAATACCGCATGCCGAAGGGCAACAAGGATATTCCTGTCTCCGATGCTGAGGAGGCGATGAAGCTGGTGCGCCGCAATGCTTCTGCATGGCATGTGAACGCCAACGATGTGGGCATCATGGGCTCTTCTGCCGGCGGACATCTCGCTTCCACACTTGCCACCCACGCATCCAAGGAGGCGATGCCAGACTTCCAAATTCTGTTCTATCCGGTAATCTCGATGATGCCGGGCTACGGACACAAGGGCTCGCACGACAACTTCCTCGGCAAGGATGCCAAGAAGAAGGATGAGAAAGACTATAGTAACGATATGCAGGTGACGCGTGTGACGCCGCGTGCCTTCATTGCCTTGAGTGACGACGACCATGCTGTGCCTGCCGCCAACGGTGTGAACTACTACGTGGAACTCTATCGTCACGATGTGCCCGCCACGCTCCATGTGTATCCTTCCGGCGGTCATGGATGGGGCTCGCGCAACAGCTTCATGTATCACAACGAGATGGAACTGGAACTCCGTGCGTGGCTGCGCAGCTTCTAAGGATCCCGTCACCTTTATCGCAAGACCTATTTATATATTATAAAAGAAGATGATTTTAGAAAGAAAGAAAATCTATGGTGCATTGCTGATGCTGTGTGCGGTCATGACGTTCACGGCATGTAGCGATGACAACTCCGGCAGTCAGACTCCCACTGATGAGGAGTATGTAGAGAACGTGCTCGACACGATGTCGCTGCGCGACAAGGTGGGACAGATGTTCTGGATTCGTCCTGAATATCTTCTGGACGACGTGGCTTCGGGCAAGCTGAACCCTACCACTGCCGAGTGGCCGTCGTTCAATGTCACCAGCCTGACTTCTGCGATGGAAGACCTGGACAACGAGTATCCTGCCGGCGGCATCATTCTCTTTGCCCACAACTGTGTGGAACCCCAACAACTGAAAGCCTTCGTGTCGCAACTGAAGGGACTGAAGAATGCTCCGCTGCTTTGTGTGGATGAAGAGGGCGGACGTGTGGCACGTCTTGCCAACAACGCCAATTTCAACCTTCAGAAGTTTGAGAGCATGACGTGGCTCTGCCAGCATGGCGGTGCTCCCACGGTCTATAACGCGGCTGCCTATATCGGTTCCTATCTCAAGGACTATGGCTTCGACGTAGACTTCGCCCCGGTAGCTGATGTCAACAGCAATCCAGACAACCCCATCATCGGCACGCGCTCGTTCAGCAGCGACCCTGATTCTGTGGGCATCATGGTATGCAGCTATCTCGACGGACTGAAAGCCAACGGCGTCATTGGCTGTATCAAGCATTTCCCCGGTCATGGCGACACCAAGACCGATACCCATCTGGGTTATGCAGAGACGCAGAAGACCTGGGACGAGATGCTCGGATGCGAGATGATACCGTTCAAGAAGG
The DNA here is from genome assembly GCA_963654295.1 of Lachnospiraceae bacterium. Classification (GTDB taxonomy): domain Bacteria; phylum Bacteroidota; class Bacteroidia; order Bacteroidales; family Bacteroidaceae; genus Prevotella. The sequence goes on from CAVJZZ010000006.1 coordinate 17,098, forward strand.
GTATCGACCATGGCGTGGAGACCATCATGACAGCGCATATCACTGCTCCGAAAGTGGACACCAACAATGTGCCTTCCACGATGTCGAGCATCATCCTGCAGGATAAGTTGCGCAAGGAGTTGGGTTACAACAACATCATCGTGACCGATGCCATGGAGATGGGTGCCATCACCCAACAGTACACGCCCGAGGAAGCTGCCGTGAAGAGCATCCAGGCAGGTGTCGACGTGGTGCTCTGCATCCACAGCTACAAGAAAGCCTACGATGCCGTGGTGAATGCTGTCAAGTCGGGCACCATCTCTGAAGAGAGAATCAACGAGAGCGTGCGCCGCATCCTTCTCGTGAAGAGAAAGCACGGCAGAATTTAACCGTCCTCCGGCTGCTTATAGAACCACTTTAAATGCAGCCGCATGTGGAACAAATAGTACAGTTATGGCAGTAGAACAAGTAGTTTCTACTGTCATAACTATATATAATTCAGTGGACACTACTTAAAAGCAGAGGATTCATGTTCTTTCTAAGTCTCACAATGTCAACCGACCTGCCAAACAACTCTTGCAAGTCTTCCTTGATATGAACCATCGTAAACAAGTCTGGTTTTTTCATTTCTACACAAATGTCCACGTCGCTATCTTGGGTCTGTTCATTTCTTGCCACAGAACCAAAAATCCCGATACGTATGATACCATAAACATCAGACTTCAATGTCAGATATTTGCGGAGTATGGCTATGTAGTCTTCTCTTGTTTTCATAAATTCTGTAACAAGTTTTTTGTTTATGGCTGCAAATATACATATTTCTCTGTAATTGCCAAACTTTTAGGCTCAAATATAGCTCGTCCTTATAGCGCGGTTTGTATTTCGGCGTGTATGGCGGAAACCTGCTGACGGGCAACCTTATTCGTGTCAACAGTTGGTCATGATAGTGTAAGAATATAGCCTTGTTGATGTGTTGACAATTGTCGTGAGATTGTTTGACAATTGTCGTGAGATTGTTTGACAATTGTCAACAACCCTACGTGGGTGCTTTCTTGCACCAAGATGGTGAAGTGGTCACATTCTTGAGGCTGACCTTTTACATGGTTTGGCAGTCTATGTTTTTTATGAATAGTAAGCGAAAAAATAAATTTTTTTGCGATTTTTATGCAGAAAAGGCTTGTAAATGATTTATTTATTGTAGCTTTGCAACCGATAACAACATTTATTAGAGAAATTTTATTCAAGAGAGAAGTATTATGGAAAAAAGACTTTCGCTCTTCTTTGTTTGTCTGCTGATGAGCATCGGAGCAGCGTTTGCCCAGATGGAAGTGTCTGGTACCGTAGTATCTCAAGATGATGGTGAACCTGTAATTGGTGCCTCCGTATCCATATTTGGGGGGGCAAAGAGTGTAGGTACTGTCACAGATATTGACGGAAAGTTTACCTTAAATGTTCCCAAAGGTGCTAAACTGACGTTTAGTTATGTAGGAATGCAACCTCAGACCCTGCCTGCCGCCGCCAAGATGACGGTCGTCATGAAGTCAGACTTACAGCTGCAGGAGGTGGTCGTTACCGGTCTTCAGCGTACAGACCGCAGATTGTTTACAGGAGCCACGACAAAGTTGGGCGGCGACGATACCCGTCTCAACGGTGTGGCAGACATCAGCCGTTCCCTCGAAGGTCGTGCTGCGGGTGTGTCGGTTCAGAATGTGAGTGGTACGTTTGGTACCTCTCCCAAGATTCGTGTGCGTGGTGCTACTTCCATTTACGGTAGCAGCAAACCCCTTTGGGTGGTTGACGGCGTGATCATGGAAGACGTGTCTGACGTGAGTTCCGATGACCTTTCTTCAGGCGATGCCGAAACCCTGATCAGTTCTGCCATTGCAGGACTCAACTCCGACGATATCGAGAGTTTCCAGATATTGAAGGACGGTTCGGCTACCTCTATTTATGGTGCGCGCGCCATGGCGGGCGTGATTGTCGTGACCACCAAGAAGGGTAAGGCAGGACAGTCACACCTTAATTATACAGGCGAGTTTACCACCCGTCTCATCCCCTCTTACAGCAATTTCGACATTCTCAACTCACAGGAGCAGATGGGTATCTACCGTGAGATGCAGAAGAAGGGATGGCTCAACTATTCCGACGTGCTCAACGGTTCTGACTACGGAGTATATGGAAAGATGTATTCCTTGATGAATACCTACAATCCCAAGACCGGTCTCTATGACCTCTATAACTCTACCGAAGACCAGAACGCTTACCTCAGCCAGGCAGAGTACAGAAACACCAACTGGTTTAAGGAACTCTTCTCGTCGGCCATCATGATGAACCACTCCATGAGTTTCAGTGGTGGTACGGAGAAGACCAACTACTACGGTTCGGTGAGTGCCATGCTCGATCCGGGATGGTATATCGACAGCAAGGTGAACCGCTATACCGCCAACATGAACTTCACTCACCACATCCTGGACAACCTCACGGTGAATGTCATCACCAGTGCTTCTTACCGCAAGCAGCAGGCACCGGGCACCATCGGTCAGGACGTAGACGTGGTGTCGGGCGAGGTGAAGCGCGACTTCGACATCAACCCCTATTCCTACGCCCTGAACACCTCACGTGCATTGGATCCCAATGCCTATTACCATGCCAACTATGCAGCCTTCAACATCAAGCACGAATTGGCTACCAACTACATCGACCTCAACGTGATCGACGCCAAGTTCCAGATGGAGTTCAAGTACAAACCCATCCACAGTTTGGAACTTTCCCTGTTGGGCGCCATGAAGTACAGTGCCACCACCCAGGAGCACAAGATTGAAGACTCCTCCAACCAGGCTTTGGCTTATCGTGCCATGGACAACCAGATTATCCGCGATGCCAACAGCCTGCTCTATACCAATCCCGACAATGCCTATGCACTGCCTGTGACGGTGCTCCCCGAAGGCGGTATCTACCAGCGTACGGACAACCGCATGATCGACTACGACTTCCGTTTCACGGCACAGTACAACCGTACTTTCAACAAGATACATATTCTGAACCTCTTCGGTGGTATGGAGACTACTGGAATCAGCCGTACCCGTACATGGTTCAACGGTTGGGGCATGCAGTACGACTCGGGAGAGGTGCCCTACTTCGAGTATCTCTATTTCAAGAAGTTGCAGGAGGAGAACTCCAACTACTACACCCTCTCCAACACCGACTCGCGTACGGCAGCCTTCTATGCCAACGCCACCTATTCTTATAACGGTCGCTACGTGCTCAACGGCACCTACCGCTATGAGGGCAGCAACATGCTGGGTATGAACAGTAACGCACGCTGGATGCCCACCTGGAACGTGTCGGCATCTTGGAACGTGCACGAGGAGAGCTTCTTCGAAAAGCTCAAGCCGCTGTCGCACCTGACGCTGCGTGCATCCTACAGCTTGACGGGTACACCGCCGAGCACGGCTTACTCCAGCTCTACCTCTATCATGCGTTCCTACACTCCCTACCGTCCGTTTGCTTCCGACAAGGAACCGGGCATCCAGGTAGAGGCTTTGGCAGATGCCAACCTCACCTATGAGAAGAAGAACGAGTTCAACTTCGGTATCGACGCAGGTCTTTTCAACGACCGCTTGAACGTTACCTTCGATGTCTATACCCGCCGCAACTTCGACGAGATTGTGCCCGTTGCCACCGAGGGATGGCTCGGACAGATTATCCGTTACACCAACGATGGTAAGATGAAGTCGTGGGGACAGGAGCTGAGCATCTCTTCCACCAACATCAAGACCAAGGACTTTTCTTGGAATACCAGCTTGGTATATTCGCACAACTGCACCGAGATCACCGACCTTTATAACCAAGGACGTGTCATCGACATGATCAGTGGTTCGGGCTTCGCCATGAAGGGTTATCCCGTGCGTGCCCTGTTCTCCATTCCTTTCGTAGGACTGAACGAGGACGGTATGCCCCAGTTCATCAACGAGAAGGGCGAGGTGACAGTCTACGACATCAACTTCCAGGAGCGCAACAACACCTCCTACCTGAAGTATGAAGGCTCTACAGACCCCATTCACAATGGTTCGCTCACCAACTCGTTCCGCTACAAGGGCTTCCAACTCAACATCTTCATGACCTATGCCTTCGGCAACGTGGTGCGCCTTGACCCTGTGTTCAGCGCAAAGTATAGCGACCTCAGTTCTATGACCAAGGTGTTCAACAACCGCTGGGTGAAGCCGGGCGACGAGAATATCACCACCGTACCTGTCATCGCCAGCTACCGCCAGTATTCTGAGAACAGCCAGATACGTTATGCCTACAACGCATACAACTACAGCACGGAGCGTATCGCCAAGGGCGACTTCATCCGCATGAAGGAGATCTCCCTGGGTTATGACTTCCCCTCTGCATGGTTCAAGGGTTCAGCCATCAACAACCTCTCGCTGAAGTTGCAGGCCACCAACCTCTTCCTCATCTATGCCGACAAGAAGCTGAACGGACAGGATCCGGAATTTATGAATGCCGGTGGTGTGGCATCGCCCATGCCGAGACAGTTTACGTTGACTTTAAAATTAGGTCTTTAATAGGAGTAGATAACAATGAAATTAAAACATATATATATAATAGGTGTAGCCATGTTGGGCATGTCCTCTTGCCTGACATCGTGCAACGACTATCTGGACAAGCTTCCCGACCAGCGTATGGAGCTGAAGTCGCCCTCAGAGGTGAGCCGCTTGCTGGTGAGCGCTTATCCCGAGATACACCCTGCCTATCTTCTGGAGATGTACTCAGACAATGCCGACGAGATTGTGGGCACAGGATGGTCTGAGTTCAGCAAGTTCCAGGGGCAGGCTTACCGCTGGGAAGACATCACCGAGACATCCGACAACGAGAGTCCGCAGCGTGTGTGGATGGCAGGCTTCTCTGCTGTGAACACTGCCAATGAGGCTCTGCAGTATATCGCTAAGGTGAGCGACCCCGAGGACTATAAGGAACAGAAGGGTGAAGCCCTGCTTTGTCGTGCCTACGCCATGTTCTCGTTGTCGACCGTGTTCTGCCGTGCCTACGACAGCACCACGGCAGACCAAGACCTCGGTCTCTACTATCCCGAGGAGGCGAGCGAGGATGTGAAGACACACCACGAGCGCGGCACCCTGGCAGAACTCTATGCCAAGATAGATGCCGACCTCAAGGAGGGACTCTCCTTGGTGGGCAACACCTACGACCATCCCAAGTTCCACTTCACGCAGACCTCTGCTGCAGCCTTTGCCGCCCGTTTCTATCTCTATTATCAGAAGTACGATGAGGCGATCAAGTATGCCAGCTCAGCCCTCGGTTCTACGCCAACCCTCCGCGATTGGGCATCATGGGCGAAGTTGAGTGCCAACGGTGTTATCCAGCCCAATGCCTATATCAACAGCAACGAGAAAGCCAACCTTCTCCTGCAGGTGGTCTATTCGGCATGGGGCGCCATCGGCGGTCCTACAGCCTGGGGCAACAGGTATGCACACGGTCAGCTCATCTCCCGTCGTGAGACCATGCAGTCGGCAGGTCCTTGGGGTGTCAGCGACGATGTGTTCAACTATACGGTATGGTACAACAACTCCATCTCCAAGTACATCTTCCGCAAGATACCCTACGTGTTCGAGTATACCGACATCCAGGCAGGCGTGGGTTATGCCCATTCCGAGTACTCCGTGTTCAACAGCGACCTGCTTCTTCTGGAACGTGCTGAGGCTTATGCCCTCCGTGGTGACTATGCCAAGGCAGTGGCAGACATCAACACCGAGTTGAAGGCGTTCAGCAACAATGGCGTGCAGATCACCCTTGACAAGATCAAGGAGTTCTACAACGACGACCGTCTTGCTTACTCCACACCTACCGCAGCGACAGCACGCAAGCACATGCACACCTCCTTTACGCTCGACATGACTACACAGGAGCCTCTCTTGCAGTGCATCTTGCACCTCAAGCGCATCCTCACCCTGCATGAGGGCATCCGCCTGCAGGACATCAAGCGCTACGGAATCACCATCTACCGCCGCACACTTGTGAACGATACCGAGGTGGAGAGCGTTACCGACACCATGACAGCCGACGACCCACGCCTGGCCATACAGTTGCCTGCCGACGTCATCACCGCCGGTGTGCAGGCCAACCCCAGAAACAAGTAATCCCTTAAAAGGCAGTTACAACAATGAAGAAATACATATTAATGATGATAGCCGCCACGGCCTGCCTCGCCTTCACATCCTGTTCCGAGGACGGGCTGAGCGAAAACTCCATCTTTTCGGGCGATGCCGTGACGAGAGACTCGCTCGACCAGTGGCTCTACGAGAACTACACCCTTCCATACAGCATCAGCTTCAAGTATAAGATGGAAGACATCGAGACCAACTATCAGTACAATCTCGTTCCTGCCGACTCAGCCAAGTCGGCGAAGATTGCCAAGATTGTGAAGTACCTCTGGATGGACGCCTACGCCGAGACGGTGGGCACCGACTTTGTCAAGAGCAACTGTCCGCGCATCATCCTGCTGGTAGGCTCACGCGCCTACAATAGCGACGGCACCTTCGTGATGGGCACGGCAGAGGGCGGTTACAAGGTAACCCTCTACATGGTCAATGAACTGACCGATGAGATTATGGCAGACTATACCTCCCTCAACGACTATTATTTCCACACCATGCACCACGAGTTCACGCACATCCTGAACCAGAAGACCCCATACGACACGTCGTTCGACCAGATTACGGAGTCGGGCTACAAGAGTGGCGACTGGTATAACGTGACCGACCACAATGCCCACATCGCAGGCTTCGTTACCCCTTACGCTATGTCGGAGGGTAGGGAAGACTTCGCCGAGATGATGGCATGCTACGTCACCATGTCTGCCAAAGACTGGGAGGCTATCCTCGAAGATGCCGGCGACACGAAGTTGAGCGAGAGCCTCACAGCCCGCCAGGCGATCGAGCAGAAGCTGCAGATCGTACGCAGCTACATGCAGAGCTCATGGGGTCTGAATATCGATGACCTGCGCTACGCAGTGCTGCACAGGGCATCAGACCTGAAGAAGTTGGATTTGAACCATTTAAACTAAGAAGACGATGAAGAAGACAATATTGGCATTGATGGCAGTGGGCATGTCGTTCACCTTCCAGTCGTGCCTGCACGATGATACCGACTTGTTTGATGGCAAGTCGCCTGCCGAGCGTCTGGAGGAGGCTGTTACCGAGAGCAAGCAACTCTTGGAGTCGGCCGACAACGGCTGGATGCTCCATTACTATTACGGAGAAGACTACAGTGGCGGAGGCTTCACCTATCTCTGTAAGTTCAGCGGTGGCAAGGCAGAAGTGTCTGGCGACCTGTTCTCGCCGGGCTACGATGTGGTGTCGCCCACGACGGTGGCACGCTCCAGTTATAATGTGACCGAAGACCAGGGACCCGTACTCTCCTTTGACACCAACAACCAGGTGGTACACTTCCTGGCACAGGCTTATCAGGACGATATCGACGGCGACCAGGGCGACTATGAGTTCATCATCATGCGCAACACCCAAGACAGTATCTACCTCAAGGGAAAGAAGTGGGGCAACAAGGTGGTGATGACCCGCAACGCCAGCGACTTCAAATGGCAGAACTACTTGGAGAACATCCACAAGGTGGTCAACTCCATGTCCTATTTCTACAACATCACCCGCAATGGTGAGAAGATAGGTACGGCTACCCTCGATGCGCAGTCGCGCCATGCCATCGTGAAAGTGGGCACCGACAGCATCAACCGCGCCTTCTACATGACCGAAGACGGCATCCAGTTCCAGTCGGAAGTGAAGGCAGGCGACGTGACGGTCAACACCCTTCAGTGGAACGACACAGACAAGACGATGACCTCTGCTGAAGCACCTGGGGTGAAGTTCGAAGGCTACGTGCCCGACCAATACATGACCTACAGCGACTGGCAGACCTCCTTTGCCGGTTACGCTTATCTGACAGCCAGCGACGGCGACTCCAAGATACAGATGAAGTTCGACCTCACGAGCGACCTCTCGTCCTATCGTGTCTCTTCCTCGATGGAGTATTCCTGCAAGCTCTCGCTCAGCGAAAAGGTGTCTTACGACCTGTATGCCTATTACGACAAGACCACCGGTCATGTGTCATTCCCCATCCAGCGTTGCCTTGATCCGACGGAGCAGTATCCTTACCTCATGGTAATGCCGTGTGCCACCAAGACCAAAGATGGTGAAGAATACTATGAGTTCAATACTTCGGGCTGTTTGGACATGATGGTCAATGACGACAACAAGAATGGTGTCTTCACCTGGAACGGTGGTGGCTCCAAGTCAGTTCCCGTCAACAGTTTGATCTTCCTGGCGTGCGACTCCAGCGGCAACTTGGTTACCGAAGACGAGAGCGCAGTGCCTGTGCTCATCATCAAGAACTTTGAGAACTTCGAACATCTTCAATAACGATAAGTAAGATAAAGATATGTTTCAAAAAACGATATTATCCCTGACGCTGGCTGTGGCTTGCCTGTCGTTGTCATCATGCGGCGACGACAACATGGAATCGCCACTTGCCATGAGTACCATCAATGTGCTCTCTGCCAAGACCAGTCTTGGTGCCTTGGCAGAAGAGGGCAGCGTGGTGGTAGACTGCACCCCGGTAGCAGCCTACACCAACAGTACCGACTGGCTTACGGTCTCTACCAACGGCAACACGGTCAACTTCTCTGCCACGCAGAACTCCTCCATCGAGTCGCGCAACGCCAAGCTCGTCATCAAGAAGTCTGCCAACGACTCCATCCTCGTCAACGTTTCCCAGCAGGGACTCGTCTTCGTCATCAAGGGCGAAGACCTGAAACTCACGAGCGACGATGCCTACACCGCTGTCTACGACATGAACACCACCATTGAGCCGCAGGTGCTCTCGTGCCCCGACTGGGTGAAGGCCACAGTAAGTGGTTCTTCCTTTACCCTCGACGTGGAGAAGAACGAGACAGGCAGTCTGCGCTCAGGCTATGTGAAGTTGGGCTATGCCGACTTTGCCGACTCCATCCTCGTCACCCAGTATGAGTATGCCAAGGACGTGGAAGGCAGCTACACCTTCTCTTATTATGACAAAGGCGAGGAGGAAGATGTAGACCTGGCAGCCACACTGAAGGGCGACAGTCTCATCATGAACGTAGCAGGCTACACCATGGTTGTTCCCGTCACCTTCGATTCCGACAACTATGCGCTCAACATCCAGAGCGGTCAGTTCCTCGGCAATGTAGGCAACAACTACGCCTACATGCTCTTCCTCGACAAGGACGGCTGGACGGGCGAGCAGATCTTCCTTAACAAGAACGGCAGAACGGGCGAGCAGAGCAATGTGGCTTCCTACAACCTGACCGGCCTCGTTACCGCCTCTCTCAAGGATGCAGAGACGGCAGAGGGTGCCGCCTTCAAGGGCTACGCCTACAAGCTCATGGGTGAGGAGACACCTTTCGATGCCTTCATGATAGCGCAGTTCCGTGTGAAGGACACGCCAGCTTCTACCAACATGACAGAAAAGCAGCTCGCCTTCATGTATTCGCCCAAGTTGTATAAGAAAACAAGTAAATAATCATTAACCCCATACGATTATGAGAAGAATATTGTTGACACTGATGATGACCGTAGCGCTCTGCACGCTGGCAGAGGCACAGGTCCCCTCAGTAACGTTGAAGAGTATAGACGGCAAGACCGTCAAGACCGATACCTTGTCTAATGGCGGCAAGCCGTTCATCATCGACTTCTTCGCCACCTGGTGCAAGCCCTGCAACCGCGAACTCTCTGCCATTGCCGATGTGTATGAAGACTGGCAAGCGGAGACAGGCGTGAAGGTGATAGCCGTATCTATCGACCAGGCACAGAACATCAATAAGGTGAAACCCCTCGTCGACAACCATGGTTGGCCTTACGAGGTACTGCTCGACCCTAATGGAGAGTTCAAGCGTGCCCTCGGTGTACAGATGATTCCCTATACCCTCATCGTTGACGGCAAGGGAAAGATAGTCTACAAACACAACGGCTATACCGACGGTGCCGAAGAAGAACTGATCGAGAAGGTCAGGGAATTGTTGAAAGCTGAATAACTGTCTATATGAACATACGACTTTATACCACACTGGCAAGTGTACTGATGTCTCTTGCTGCCTTTGCCCAAGAGGCAAATGGCAGTGAGGGCGTTGTCGTTTCCGGCAGCATACAGAGCGACATCCTCATTCCCCAGAACGACAAGAAAATCAATTCAGAGAAAGGCAGCGACTGGGCACGCACCAACACCTATGCCGATGTCAACCTGATGAGCAAGCATGTGGATGCCGGACTCCGTTTCGAGTACAACGAACATCCGCTTCCAGGTTTCGAGAACGACTTCAAGGGGTGGGGTGTCCCTTATTTCTATGCCAAGCTCCATTACGACAAGTGGAATCTCACCTTGGGTAGCATCTATGAGCAGTTTGGCTCGGGCTTTATCCTCCGCACCTATGAGGAGCGCAGCCTCGGTATCGACAACTCCCTGCTTGGTGGACGCCTGGTGGTAAAACCGGTAAAGGGTGTCACCTTCAAGGCTTTGTCTGGTCGCCAGCGCAGATACTGGGATTGGAACAAAGGCTTGGTAAGCGGTGCCGACCTCGAACTGAACATCGACCAATGGGTTGGCAGTATGGCAGAGCACAACACCTACCTCACGCTTGGCGGCTCTTGGGTCAACAAGTACGAGAAGAAGGAAGACATCATGGCAGACCCTACACACAAACTCAACCTGCCGAAGTATGTCAACGCCTTCGATGTGAGAGCCAATCTGCATGTGGGCAACTTCGGCTTGCTCGGCGAATATGCGTGGAAGACCGACGACCCTTCTTATAACAACAACTATATCTACCGCAAGGGAAATGTGGCGATGCTTTCTGCCACCTATAGCAAGAAGGGCATGAGCCTTCTTCTTCAGGCAAAGCGAAGTGAATACATGTCGTTCCGCAGCAAACGCTCTATGGTCGGCACGTCATCCTTCATCAACCATCTGCCTGCATTCACGATGGACCACACCTATGCCCTTGCAGCCCTCTATCCCTATAGCACCCATCCCGACGGTGAGTGGGCCTATCAGGCAGAGTTTGGCTATAAGTTCAAGCGCAATACGTTCCTCGGAGGCAAGTACGGCACAGACGTGAAGGTGAACTTCTCTCATGTGCATGCCCTCGACCGTCCTGAAGGCAAGGCTACGTCGGGCACCAGCGGTTATGGTGCATGCTTCTGGAAGTGGGGCGACCAGTCCTATTACCAGGACTTGAACGTTCAGATAGGCAAGAAGCTGAGCCGTTCCTTCACGCTCAACCTCATGTACATGAACCAGTTCTATAACAAGACCATCGTGGAGGGTGAGGGCGGCATGATACACTCCGACATCTACGTTGCCGAGGGCAAATATCGCTTCAACAACAAGTTTACCCTGCGTGGTGAGGCGCAGTATCTGCATACGGCAGAAGATGACGGCGACTGGATGTATGGACTCCTCGAACTGTCGGTGCTTCCCCATTGGATGTTCACCGTGTCGGATATGTACAACAGCGGCAACACCGATATCCACTACTATCAGGGATATGTCACCTTCAATGCCGGTGCTCACCGTCTGCAGCTGGGCTACGGACGCACGCGCGCAGGCTACAACTGTTCTGGTGGCGTGTGCCGTTATGTGCCAGCCAGCAAGGGCGTGACCATATCCTATAACTACAACTTCTAAAGGCGATGAAGATGAAAAAGACATTATATAGTTTGGCGGCTCTTGCCATGGCGTTGGGCATGACATCGTGCGACAACATTGCCGAGGACGAACGCGTGACCTATGTGGCACCTGTCGAGGTGAGCAAGCATGTGCTCATCGAAGACTTCACGGGTCAGAGATGCCTCAACTGCCCTACAGCCACCGAGACGATACACCAGCTGCAGGAGACATACGGCAACACGAAGGTGATTGCCGTGGGCTTGTATAGCGGCGAGTTCGGCAAGAAGGTGGATGGCACCTTGCTTCCTCTCACCACAGAGACCGGTTGCTATTACTACGAACATTGGGGAGTGGAGCAACAGCCCTGCCTCAATGTAGACCGCAACGGACTCACCAGCGATAATGGCATACTCCAGACACGTGTGGCTGCGGCACTGACCGCCAAGACACCTGTTACGATAGAGCCTACGGTTGCCTATGATGAGGCTACTCGCCAGGCAAACATCATGGTAGAGACAGTCAGTGCAGAGACCCTCGCCAATGCCAGGCTGCAGGTGTGGGTAATCGAAGACGGCATTGTCAGTCCGCAGATTATGCCCACGGGCAAGACCGACAAGAACTACGTGCACAACCATGTGTTCCGCACCACGGTGACCGATCGCGACGGCAAGGCGATAACGCTGGATGCCAACAAGCAGGTGAAGGAGACATTCTCCGTAGCCATAGACGACAGTTGGGAGGCAAAGAACGTCAGCATTGTCGTGTTTGTGTTCAACGGCGACGGTGTCCAGCAGACCGAGGTCATACCGTTGATGCCCACAGCCACTACTCCAGAATCAGAAGAACAAAAATAATAATAAATTAAACGTTTAAGATAATCATTATGAACAGAGCTCTACTTACATTTTCGGCTATGCTGCTTGCCTCTGCCTCGATGGCACAGGTTGGTAAAGTAGCCTCCACACTCCAGACGCCTTCCTATAAGGCGGCTGTTTCCTGCATGACGGGCAACCGCCAGACAGCCGTTGCGGCTGCCAACACCACAAAGTCTGTTATCCGTGCTACCTCAGAAGGCTTGGCAGACAACCAGCACTATATGGGAGCATACTATTCCGACGAATACGAGAAAAATGTTGGCTATGGCTTGGGATTCGGTGCCGGTACATTCAAGGTGGGTACCTTCATTGATTACCCTCAGGCAGTGAAGTTCAATGGCGGCAAGATTGTAGCTATCCGCTATGCTCTTTGTGGCAATATCACTTCACCAAGTGTGTTTGTGAATACCATCAGCAACAAGGATAGTAATGCACAGATTGGCGATGAGGTGATTTCACAGGCTGGCGGCACTCCCGAACTGGGATGGAACACCGTCGTGCTCGACAATCCTTACACCATCAATGTGGACGGCACAGATGTCGCCGCTTTTATCATCGGTCTTCAGTTCACACAGGTTGCGAATTCATATCCTATCTCTACCGTTATGTTCAATACCAATCCCACCATTTATGTCTACGGATCCGGCTCTGAGGGTGAAAAATGGTATTCACTCAACAATTACAACTATGGCTCACTCAGCGTGCAGTGTATCGTAGAGAAGGACGGCGGTTTCCATATCGTTGATGCCATGCTCTCCGACCTGCGTGCTCCACGTTATATCCAGAGTGGTGGCAAGACGACGCTCGGTTTCACTTGCAAGAGCTTCTCCGACGATATCACCTCTGCCCAGTTTGGCGTAAAGGTGAACGGTACGGAGTTGGCTGAACTGAACTATGACAATACCATCAATACCGACGGTGCAGACCTGACCGTGACCATCGATACTCCAGACACACTGACGATTGGAAAGGTGGGTACTCTCTCTATATATGTGAAGAAACTCAATGGCGAGGTTCCTACCGATGTCAACTCGATGCTGGACGATGAGTTGTCTACCTCGTTCGTTCCTTACACAGAAAGTTTCAGCCGCCAGAAGCAACTCGTGGAGTTCTTCACCTCTCAGAAAGGTGCATACTGCACTTATGGCGACAATGTGTTGGCGGCATTAGACACACTGCGTAATGACCTCGTGAAGGTGGGCGTGCATGCCAGTCTGACGTCGGGTACTGATGAGTGGGCTTTGGATGAGAGCGCAGCCTTGATTAACTTCAGTGCATCTTCCGTTCCTTCTGCGTCCTTCAACCGCTATTATTGCAACAGCCTCTATAACTCAGCTAATCGCATTGCCATTGCTACCGACTACGACGCTACCAATGCAGCCGCTGCAGCCCAAGCCATCAGCAACAACGTCATCGACGGTTCCAACTACGACTATCCTGCCTTTGCTACGGTGGATATCGCTACCACTTACGACAGCGACACCCGCAAGTTGAATATCAGGGTGTATGGCCAGAACGTGAGCGACTTCAAGAAGGTGATGGGTGACGACGCCGTACTTACCGTCTATCTGACACAGGACAGCCAGAGGGGCAACCAGACTGTAGGTTCTTCTGAAACCTACAACTACGAGAACAACGACGTGCTCCGCATGTTTATCAGCGGCAATCTTGGCGACGCCATCTCTTGGGACGGCACTTCCTATGAGAAGAACTACGAGGTGACCATTCCTACGAGCATGTCCATCACCAAGAAGAAGGTGATGCATGTGGTGGCATTCATCAGCCGTCCGATCAAGTATGAGGACAACGTATTTACCACATCTATCACCGATGCGTGGGTGACCAATGCCAACTCTTGCAAGATTGGCGAGAGCACCACAGGTATCAAGCAGGGCTTGGTAGACGTCGAGGATGTTCACGAGGTGGCTCGTTATTCGCTCAACGGCATGCAGCTGTCTGCTCCTGTGAAGGGTGTCAACATCGTGAAGTATTCCAATGGCAAGACCGTTAAGGTGGTCGTTGAATAACGTTCAGACGGTATTTAAATAAAGATCATTCAGAATATCACTTATGAAAAGGTTTCTGATCGCTTTATCTTTGATGTTAGGCGTTTCTTCTTCCTTCGCTGCGCCTGTCCAGCCGGGCACGTATGTGGGGAAGAAGAAGGGCTTGATCATCTTGGTGGAGTTTCCCAAGCGAAAAGCCACCAATACTCCAGCCGTGTCGTTCTCCACGGCGAATGCACGCGACTTCTATGACCGCGTTGCCAACGAGAAGAACTTCTCCGATCCTGCCACGGGCTTTACCGAGAGTGTATACGACTACTTCTATGCGCAGAGCCAAGGGCAGTTTGAGTTCAACTTCGATGTGGTGGGCCCCTATAAGTTGGGCAATGAATACAGCTATTACGGCAAGGACGACGCCAGCGGACAGGATGAACATTTGGGCAAGTTTGTCTACGATGCCTGCAACAAGGCAGACGGCGACGTGAACTTTGCCGACTACGATATGGACGGCGACGGGAAGGTAGACTTGGTCTATATCCTCTATGCCGGACAGGGACAGAACGTCAATGGAAAAGACACCGGGCTGATCTATCCGCAGGAGGGTAGTCTCAATAGTTATGGCACCGACCAGGCTGCATTTCAAATGGACGGCGTTACCATCGAGAGCTTTGCCTGCAGTAACGAACTGGGTGTGGACAATGTGATTGACGGCATCGGTACGATGTGCCATGAGTTCTCCCACTGTCTCGGACTCCCCGACATGTATGACAAGGGCACTTCCTTTGGGGCTACCTCGCTCAACTACGGCACCTATGTGTGGGACTTGATGAACATGGGCAACTATCTCAATGGCGGTTTCACGCCAGCCGGTTACACTGCCTTCGAACTCATGTACTGCGGTTGGAAGCAACCCATCGAACTGAAGGCAGACACCGTGGTGACAAACATGAAACCTCTCTCTGAGGGCGGCGACACCTATATTATATATAATGACGGCAATCGCAATGAGTACTTTCTCCTTGAGAACCGTCAAAAGACAGGTTGCGATTCCGCACTCTATGCTGCCGGACTCATGATTACCCATGTCGACTATGACGAGAAAGCTTGGACAGCCAACGATGTCAACACCACCAAGGAGCGTTGCTTCATCGTGGCTGCCGACAACTCGAAGGAGAGAACAGTGGCTGATGTAGAGGGCGACCTCTATCCCTATGGCGGCAACAACAGCTTTGGTAACACCACCACTCCCGCTGCCACGCTCATCAATGCCAACAGCGACGGTTCTTTCCTCTTGAACAAGGAGATCACCGACATCACGCAGAACGCCGACGGCACCATCTCGTTCAAGTTCAAGAACAACAACAGTTCGACAGGTATCCATGCTGTCGAGGCTGGCAGCAGCAAGTTAACTGCCATCTATGGCATCAACGGTGAGTATCTTGGCACCGACTTGAACCAGTTGCCAAAGGGCATCTATATCATCAACGGAAAGAAAATCATCAAATAACCAATCTAAAAGGATTAGAAGAAAATGAAGAAAATTTATACACTCTCGCTCATGCTTTTTCTCTCTGTCGCAAGCATGATGGCGCAGAAGAATACTGACGTGAAGTTCATCACCATTGATGAAGACGGAAACAAGACAGGTGAGGTTGCCGACGGTGCAGTCATCACTGCTTCCACTGTTTCAGATGATGGGTTCTCTACCTATTTTATCTCTGCAGGACTGGCAATAGAAAATACCACGACCAGTGGCAAGCGTGTTCAAATGTCATATAATTTGACCTCTATTGAGGAAGGCAATGGATATGTACAATGCTGTTTCCCTCCCAACTGCACTACAGGAAAGACGGTAGGTCAGTATTATGTACCCATGTTAAGCAAGAGCAACAATCATATAAACCTGCCTGTGTTGAAGAAAGGTGCAACTCAGGACGTTTCTGCAGAGTGGTTGTTCCAGAAGGATGGACAGGTTACTGCAACCTTTACTGTTTGGGTAGGTACTGCAAATACGACCAAGACAGATAAAGAAGGCGATGTCTACGATGTGGTGGAAGGTCCGAGCGTTACGGTCAACTTCGTGAAGGGCACTACCGGCATCAATGCTGCCGAGGCAACCGGTGAAGTCAAGACCACCTACTACGACCTGTCAGGCCGCAAGGTTTCTGCTCCTACTCATGGCGTGTATGTGAAGAAGACACAGTGCGCAGACGGAACCATCAAGACCGGCAAGGTGGCTGTGAAATAGAAACAATATTAAATAGAAAAGTTAGATTATGAGAAGATTAGCAACATTGTTTTCTCTGCTCGCCGTGCTGATAGTTTGCTCTATCCAGACGCTGGCACAGACGACGGCAAAGCCCAGCTTCATCTATCAGAAGTTCTCGGACTATGCCATCGCCACCGTCCTCTCCGACAATGGAAAGTGGGCGATCGTGAAAGGTGCCACCAACGAGCAGTTGGCAAATGGTTACATCCGTCTCCTCGACATGTCGACAGGAAAGTACACGATTGTACGCACTGATGACGAGGATGACGAAGATGCTCTGGGCGAATATCAGGTGTGCGACGTCACCGACGACGGCAATATCCTGGTAGGTGGCTTCGGAGGCTCGTTTACCTCTGATGGCTACTATAGCGGCAAGCCCGGTTATTGGACCAAGTCGACCATGACATGGACCGAGCTTCCTATGCCTGAAGGTAAGACCTCCGCAGTGGTCAGTTGTGTAACACCCGACGGCAAGTATGCCGTAGGTACTGCCGAGAGTAATGTGAGCGATGCCTGGAACTCTGTTTCCGATGGCGTGCTGTGGGACCTCACTACGGGTGAGATCGTAGAGACTCCCGGCAAGCCTGTCATGGAGATGGACTTGACAGAGAAGGGCGAAGCTTATCCCCAGCAGGAGGCGTTCACCCAGATTACTGCCGATGGCCGTTACATTGCCATTTATGGCAACCAGAGTTATGCTCCTATCAGTTATGTCTACGACCGCGAGAACCAGACCTATTTCAAGTTCGGCAAGACAGGCACCGGCGAGAACGCACCGTCCGACTTCCTCCAGATGGAGGGCGGCGTGGTGATCAGCGCCAATGGCAAGTATGTAGCAGGTACGATCCGTACCAATGAAGACTACTTGTATCCTCTGGTTTATAACATGGATACCAAGACCTACACCTACTTCAATACACTTGAGGAGAACGACCTCATGGTCGATGTTATCGACAACGAGGGTAATGTCTATGCATCCAGTCCTTCCACAAACCCTGTGCGCGAGTGGCAGATTATGACAGGCAACGTATGGTATCCGTTCTCCAAGATCCTGAAGCAGCGCTATGGTATCGAATACACCGACTACACCGGTTATGACAACACCGGTACGCTCTGGAGCGCTTCCAACGACGGAAAGACCCTCTGCTCCATGGTCTCACCTCAGGGCGAGAGCTATATCGTGACGATGCCTGAGAAGATCACCGAGGCTTGCGACGGCATCGACCTCCTCAAGGACTACACCGCTTCTCCTGCCTCAGGTTCAGAGTTCGCATGGGTAAACACCATCCAACTGACCTTCAACAACGACATCAAGGTGATTGGCGGCAAGACTTCCGCAATCCTCAAGGACAAGGACGGCAATAAAGTCAGAAATTCTATGATCTTCGCCCTCAATGGATCAAGCGACAGAACCCTTGAGGTGACATTCCGCGAGACGCAGATGAAGGAAGGAGAGGATTACACCATAGAGATTCCAGCCGGAGTCATCGCACTCGCCAAGAACGAAAGCAAGACCAACAACCAGATTATCATCAACTACAAGGGTAGGGCAGACGAGCCCGTGCATATCACCACGGCGTTCCCTGCCGACAATGCAGAGATTGCCCGTCTCGACAACAGCAGCATCCCGGTCTACCTCACTCCCGACACCAAGGTGCTCGTATCAGACAAGGCTTCCGCTTCCCTGGTGCAGATTGACGGCGACAATGAGAAGACCATCTGCACCATGAGCGTTGTGGCAAGCAGTGACAACAGCATGGTGGCGCTCGTGCCTTCCGCTACCCAGTATCTCTACAGTGGCGGCTTCTATAAGGTGGTGCTCGCAGCAGGTTCATTGACCGATATGTCTGGCTCCGAAGAGACAGCCAACGAAGAGTATGTGCTCCACTACACAGGTACATACGAGCGTCAGGTGTCTACCGACGACGCTACGCTCTTCTTCAACGACTTCGCGGATCCTTCCACCTCGCTCAAGAACTTCATCCGCTACGAGGGAGACCACAACACGCCTAATACTGCCATGAAGAAGTGGGAGTTTGATGCAGACAACCAGCCTTGGAACTTCTCCATCCGTGAGAGCAGCTCCACGACGAAGTACTATGCTTGCTCTACCTCCATGTATGACCCTGCCGGACAGAGCGACGACTGGATGATTATTCCGCAGCTCACCATCCCTGACGCCTACACCACCTTGAACTTCAAGGCACAGAGCTATCTTGATACGAAGCACGACACTCTGCGTGTTGTCGTGTGGGAACAGGACGAGAACATCAACTACTTCGGTGACGAACGCATCGCAAAGATGAAGGCAGAGGGCGACGTGACGGAGTATGTCCTCAATATCGGTGATACCGAAGAGGGTATCGACGGCGAGTTCACTGACTATAGTCTTGACCTCGGCAAATATGCCGGCAAGAAGATATACATCGGTTTCTGGAACAACAACAAAGACCAGAGTGCCATCTTCGTAGACAGTGTCGAGGTGCTCCGCAACCTGAAGTACCTCTTGTCGCTCAACAATGCCTCTTCCGTAGTGGCAAAGAACGACATCGCTATCTCCGGTTCGCTGACGGTCAACTCCGACAATGATGTCTACCACTCAATTACACTCACGCTGAATGATGCCGACGGCAACGTGATTGACACCTTCACCAAGAGCGGTCTCGAACTGAAGAGGGGTAACAACGTGAAGTTTGCCTTCACCAATCCGTTGCCGCTGACCATCGGTAACATCAACAACTTCACCATCGGTGTGAAGCTCGATGACTACACCGATGTGATGAAGACTACCATCAAGGACTTGAGTTTCGAACCTGTCAAGCGCGTTGTGCTTGAGGAGAAGACCGGCTTCACCTGTCAGTATTGTCCGTTGGGTCTTATTACCATCGAAAAGCTCAAGAAGCTCTATGGCGACCAGTTCATTCCTGTGTCTATCCATACTTACGATGGCGACCCCTATGGCAATGGTCTTTCTGGCTATACCACCGCACTTGGTCTTAGTGCAGCTCCTTCTGCCATCATCCAGCGCGACGGCAACATCTCTGCTCCTATGAAGCAGACTGACGACGGCGACTATATCGACAGCAACGGCAGCTCGCTCTGGTGCGACAAGGTGGCAGCCGAACTCAACAAGCCTACCGAGTTGGGCGTGTCTGTTCCTAAGATCACCTACGACGAGACGACCAACAAGTTGAATGTCACCCTGCAGCTCAAGTCTGCCCTCAACCTGAAGAACCAGTACATCAACGTGTTTGGTGTGGCTATGGAAGACAAGATTGTCTACCAGCAGGACAATGGACTCTATCAGTTCGATGATCCCGCTCTCGGCGAGTGGGGCAAGGGAGGCAAGTATGCTTACCGTACGGTAAATGGTGTTTCCGAGGATGATGTCGTGCGCAGCTATTGGGGAAGCAGCTTCTCCGGAACCAATGCAGGTTTCGACCAGGTCTTCGAGGCAGGCAAGGAGTATGAGGTTACTCTCTCTCTGAGCTATCCTGACCAGATCTACACGAAGGAGAACGGCAAGATGGTGTTCATGGTATTCGACGGCAACACCGACAATCTCATCAACGCTGTAGTGGTGAAGATGACCGACGTTGTACCCACTGGCATCCACGATGCAACGGCAAACAATGCTTATCTTGACATCACGTCAACAGACGGCAAGATCATTGCCAAGGGCAACGGTGCGACCAGCATCCAGGTATACACCCTCTCGGGCATGCTCCTCGGCTCTGCTACTGCAAGTGATACCGTGAGCGTTCCCACTAAGGGCTATCACGGTGCTGTTATCGTCAAGGCTGCTTGCGGCAATACCACTGCCACCAAGAAGATTCTTGTAGACTAACCCGTGCATATATAATATAAGGTGTGCGGCATGCTCGCCGCACACCTTCATACACGACTTTATTTTAATTCACAACATGTTTAATTCTTTAATTCGTTTGAGTATGAAAGAGAGATTACTTAAAATGACTTCGAGCCCCCTGTCAAGGCTGTGGCTCTTGGTAGTTTTGGTGATGACTTGCGTCTCAGCGTCTGCTGCTGTCGAATGGAAGACATTCGAGACAGAGAAGACGTACAGTTATGCTAGTTCGAAGACTAGCTACAAGTACACACCGACGGAGGATGGTTTTCTTACCATTTACTATTCATCTACAAAACCTTCTGTTTGCACGAAGGCAGACGAGGATGGTCCTGTCACATTTTATTATGACGAAGATGGCGAGACCGTTTCTACAATCATCGATAGCTTCAAGCGGTATGCAAAGGACTACAATGGAACTTACTATTACAGCTCTACTCAGGCTTCAGTAAAGGCTAACACTACCTATTACATCAGCGTGCCTGATGCAAGCGGTGGTACATACATTGGTCACTTTGAGGGTAATGTAACAGAGCTGAAGCTTGTTGACCAGAACTTCGAGAGCGGTCAGTCCTTCAACATCACCGATAGCCGTTATGGTCAGCTGGAGCTGACTTTCAACCTCGCAGCTTCTGCAGACAGTACAGCTTATCTTAAGGTGGGCAACTATCCTTCTGATGCCAATAAGAAGGATGGTAAGATTGAGACTCGCTTTGGCGCTAATACTGGTGCTCTGATTTTTAACTTGAAGGACTCTCTCGTCAACTGGATGGAGAAGGGTTACTACAAGGAAGGTGATGACGTGACATTGACCATCACGGGCATCCATGCAAAGACCGACAAGACCATCTTGTATGGCACCGACGGCACACTCGTTCTTACCTTCAAGGCTCCTGGCAAGTTCCACAATCTTGTTTCCTACAAGATGCCTGAACCATTCTACTCTTATTGGGAGAAGGGTGACACCACTGGTATTGCACGTCTCGTGTTCGACTATGAGGTGATGAAGGGCGATGCCCAGACAGCCACTGCCGGCATTCGTATTGGTAGCGGTGAGGCTGGTGATGCTTATCAGGAAACGATTTCTTCTGACAAGATCTACGCTGAAGGCGACACCCTGTTCATCGACTTCACAGACAAGTTGCGTTCTAATGAGGCAATGGGTCTGAAGCAGCAGTGGGGCGACATGTATATCAATATCTACAATGTGATGTTGGCAGACGGCACATGTCCTTATGCACCCGGTAACGGCAAGAGCGGTTCTTTTTCCTACACGGTTAAATTCCAAGAGAAGAACTATGCTAACCAGAAGCCTGAGTTCACACCCGAAAGCGGTGAGAAGTTGACAGAAGATCTGAAGATCTACTTCGCTGACAAGGAAGCGTTCACCTTCTCTGGCGTGAAGTTCACCTATCAAGACCAGGAAGACAGACATCAGCAGGAGATTGTTACCGAAGGCATCACCTCAGAGGCAGTAGGTAAGAAGGGTATAGAATATACCATCCCTGTTTCCGATGCCATCAAGGCAGGCAAGAACATCCGCCTCTCCTTCGTTGGTCTCGTAAGCGCTGACGGTCTTGAGCACAGCGACCTTTGCGATAGTGTCAAGTTCAACCCTGGTGACGAACTTATCTCAGATCTCATGCCTGCATCTGTTTCTGTAAAGGACGGTGCTGTCGTGACATCTTTCGACAAGCTCGAACTTACCTTCGGTGAGGAGGTTTCCATCAACAAGCCTGCAGGCCGCACACAGCTGCTCTTCACCGATCAGGCTACCGGCAAGAACATCGAAGCTACGATTGCTGTAGACGAGAGCGATGCCAAGAAGGTGGTCATCACTCCTAACTCGACACTGACCAACACACATTCTTACAATATCACCATCAACGAGGCTGTTATCGTCAACAAGCAGTATGCTGAGACCAGCGGCAAGTATGGCAATTACATGACCGAGCAGTCATACGCTTTCAGCATCAACGCTGACAAGGGTAATCTTGACTTCCTCGTTACTCCTGTAGAGGGATCTGTAGTCAAGGAACTCAGCACTATCACTTGCACCACCGACGACAGCAAGCCTTCTTCTACTTATGCGCTGTCTTACTCTCACAACAAAGAGCCTTGGGTATATGTGAAGTTGCTCAACGAAAAGGGAGACTCTATCGCACGTGCCGAGATTGATGACTACTACGAGATGGAAGGCACTACTCCTGTTGTGAAGGGCTTTACCTTGAACTTCGAGCCTGCCATCACAGAGCCTGGCACGTACACCATCGTTATGACCGACAGTGTTTACTGCTTGGGTGAAGGCTATGAGGCTGGTCCTAACGAGTATGAGGTAAGATTCTCTTACACCGTAGTAGAAGGTCCTAAGGCAGAACTCAATCTGATGTCCATCACTCCGGCAGACGAGTCTACCGTAGAATCTTTGGAGACTATCTCACTCTGCACAGAGCGCACACCGATCTATTGCGTTTCTACTCCTGTCACAGCTCTCAACCGTGCTGGCCGCAAGACCTACACTGGTACGTTGACCATGGACGAAGAGTCTTCTTATTATGTCGACATCAAGTTCGACGAGCCTATCACAGAAGAGGGAGATTACACCATCGACATCCCTGAGGGTATCTTTGGCGACAAGGAATGGTACGACAGCGACTACATGGCAGGTACATGCAACCCTGCAATGACGCTCTACTACACCGTAGGTGCAACTGCTCCGGAAGGCGAACTCTTCACAACCGATCCTGCTGCAGGCAGCAATGTGACTTCTCTCAATAGCATCACTATCTATGTAGGTGACGGTACAAAGAACTATAGTGCTGGAAGTGGCAAGGTTACCTTTACCGCTCCTGATGGCACCACATTGTTCTCAGGCGATCCCGAATGTATCCTCGATGACCCCGATAATTGGGATGAGATCATGTACAGATATGGCTTCGCACTCGATGATGAGGCTACGGCTGAGGGTACTTACACACTGACTATCCCTGACGGATACTTCCTTGACGAGAATGGTGATGAGGTTGCCGGTACAACAATAACTTGGACTATCGGTGGTAGCGACACACCTGATACAAAGAGTGTCTTTACAACCGATCCCGAGGCTAACAGTACTGTTGCTTCTCTCTCTAAGATAACGATCAATGTAGGTGATGGCACCCAGAACTATGCAGAAAATAGTGGTAAGGTGACAATCACTGGACCTGACGGCACCGTGTTGTTTAATAATGATCCAGAGACAATCTGGCCAGACGATTGGGACGCTCCTGTTTATCAGTTCGAGATCAATCTCGCAGAAGTTGCTAAAACACCGGGCGTTTACACCATGACAATCCCTGACGGATACTTCGTTGATGAAAACTATGACCCAGTTGCAGGTGCTACGATCACTTGGACTATAGCTGACGCTACAGGCATCAACGGCATCTCTGCCGACAAGAATGTCAACGCCAAGGTTTATACCATCGGCGGCAAGGCTCTCAACTCTGTGAAGGGCTTGAAGGGTGTTTACATTGTCAACGGCAAGAAGGTGATCCTGAAGTAAACCGGATTCTCTTTCAATCCGAAGTTTTAAACTTCTAATATTTAGGGGCGTGCCACATGAATGGCACGCCCCTTTTGCGTTCTGTCGGTACGGATGTCAACCTCATTCGTGTCAGCACCAGGCTATGATCGTGTGAGAATATCACCATGTGGATGTGTTGGCAATTGTCGTGAAGGTGTTTGGCAATTGCCGTGAAGGTGTTTGGCAATTGCCGTGAACGTGCGTGACAATTGCCGTGAACGTGCGTGACAATTGCCGTGAACGTGCGTGACAATTGCCGTGAACGTGCGTGACAATTGCCGTGAACGTGCGTGACAATTGCCGTGAACGTGCGTGACAATTGCCGTGAACGTGGTTGGCAATTGCCATCCATGTTGCTGACAATTGCCAACAACCCTATATGGGTGCCTTCTTGCATCATGAGGGTGAAGTGGTCACATTCTTGAGATTGCCCTTTTACAACACCAGTGTTCTACAATTTTTATGGTTAGTAAGCGAAAAATAAATCTTTTTGCGATTTTTATGCAGGAAAGGCTTGATAAATGATATTTTTACTGTAATTTTGCACCCGATAACAACATTTATTAGAGAATTTTTATACAAGAGAGAAGTATTATGGAAAAGAGACTCTCGCTGTTCTTTGTTTGTCTGTTGATGAGCATCGGAGCAGCGTTTGCCCAGATGGATGTATCTGGAACCGTAGTATCTCAGGATGACAACGAACCGATTATTGGTGCCTCTGTAACGATTTCCGGGGGGGCAGCAACGACAGGTACAGTCACTGACGTAGACGGTCATTTCAAACTCAATGTTCCCAAGGGTGCCAAGTTGGTATTCAGTTATGTGGGAATGAAAAGTCAAACTATTCCTGCTGCACCGTCCATGATAGTGGTCATGAAGTCGGCTGCCGAGTTGCAGGAAGTAGTGGTAACAGGTCTGCAAAAAACCGACCGAAGACTCTTTACCGGTGCCACCGACCGTGTGAATGCCGACGAGGCAAAGCTCAACGGTGTGGCAGACATCAGCCGTTCGCTCGAAGGACGCGCTGCCGGTGTGTCTGTGCAGAACGTCAGCGGAACGTTCGGTTCTGCTCCCAAGATCCGCGTGCGTGGTGCTACCTCTATCTATGGTAGCAGCAAACCCCTTTGGGTGGTAGACGGCGTGATTATGGAAGACGTGTCGGATGTGAGTGCCGACGACCTTTCTTCGGGTGATGCCGAGACCCTCATCAGTTCTGCCATTGCAGGACTCAACTCCGACGATATCGAGAGTTTCCAGATTTTGAAAGACGGTAGTGCCACCTCTATCTATGGTGCGCGCGCCATGGCAGGTGTGATTGTCGTGACCACCAAGAAGGGTAAGGCAGGACAGGCACACGTCAACTATACGGGTGAGTTCACCACCCGCCTGATCCCCTCATACAGCAATTTCGACATCCTCAACTCGCAGGACCAGATGGGCATCTACAAGGAGTTGAAAGACAAGGGCTGGCTCAACCTCTCCGATATCCTCAACGGCTCCGACTATGGCGTATATGGTAAGATGTATGAGCTTATCAATACCTACAACACCACGACGGGCAGCTTCGGTCTTGCCAACAACCAGGAGGCACAGAACGCCTACCTGCAGCAGGCAGAGTATCGCAACACCGATTGGTTCAAGCAACTCTTCTCTTCTGCCATCATGCAGAACCACTCTGTCAGCCTGAGTGGCGGTACGCAGAAGAGCAACTACTACGCATCCCTCTCCGCCATGGTAGACCCGGGATGGTATAAGGACAGCGAGGTGAACCGCTACACGGCAAACATGAACGTGACGCACCACATCCTCGACAACCTCTCCATCAACATCATCGGTAGCGGTTCTTACCGCAAGCAGAAGGCTCCGGGTACCCTGAGCCAGGATGTAGACGTGGTGTCGGGACAGGTGAAGCGCGACTTCGACATCAACCCCTATTCTTATGCCTTGAACACCTCGCGTGCACTCGACCCCACAGCATATTATCATGCCAACTATGCAGCCTTCAACATCCTGCACGAGTTGGAGAGCAACTATATCGACCTGAACGTCTGCGACGTGAAGTTCCAGATGGAACTGAAGTGGAAGCCTATCCACGACCTCGAACTGGGCGTGCTCGGTGCCATCAAGTACAACTCATCATCACAGGAGCACAATATCCTGGAGGACTCCAACCAGGCACTGGCATACCGCGCCATGGACAACTCCATCATCCGTGATGCCAACAAGTTGCTCTTCACCGACAAGGACGACCTCTATGCGTTGCCCGTATCCGTGCTCAAGCAGGGCGGTATCTACCAGCGCACCGAGAACCGCATGACCGACTACGACTTCCGTGCTACCGCCAACTACAACCATACCTTCGCACAGAAGCACATCGTCAATCTCTTCGGTGGTATGGAGACGACCGACATCAGCCGCAACCGTTCATGGTTCAACGGATGGGGCATGAACTACCGTGGCGAGACCGCCTACTTCGAGTATCTGTATTTCAAGAAGCTCGACCAGGAGAACTCCAACTACTACAGTCTGCGCAACACCAGTTCGCGCACGGCAGCCTTCTATGCCAACGGCACCTATTCCTACAACGGCAAGTATGTCATCAACGGCACCGTGCGCTATGAAGGTTCCAACCAGATGGGACGCACCACCACGGCGCGCTGGATGCCTACGTGGAACGTGTCGGGCGCATGGAACGTGCATGAAGAGAGCTGGTTCAACAAGCTCCGTCCGCTCTCTCACCTCACCTTCCGCCTGTCCTACAGTCTGACGGGTACCCCTCCCGATGCCTACTATTGCAACGCTTTGACCAAGTTGGTCATGAGCACCCCTTACCGTCCTTCTACCAGCGACAAGGAGTTGGGACTGGTGGTGTCGGCACTCGGCAATGAAGACCTCACCTACGAGAAGAAGCACGAGTTCAACTTCGGCGTGGATGCCGGACTCTTCAACGACCGCCTCAATGTGACCCTCGACGTATACCGCCGTAACAACTACGACGAGATTGCCCCGACCGTCACCCAGTTGCGTGGCGTCACCTATGCCAATGTCGGCAGCATGAAGTCGTGGGGTGAGGAACTCAGCCTCTCGTCTACCAATATCAAGACCAAGGACTTCTCCTGGCAGACCAACTTCGTCTACTCGCACAACCGCACCGAGATCACCGAGCTTTATAACCAAGGCCGTGTCATCGACCTTGTGCAGGGCAACGGTTTTGCAAAGCAAGGCTATCCTGCCCGTGCCCTCTTCTCCATCCCGTTTGTGGGAATCAATGAGAGTGGTTATCCCGTGTGCATCAACGAAAAGGGACAGGAGACCGTGGGTGACATCAACTTCCAGGAGCGCAACAGCACCGACTTCCTCATCTATGAAGGTTCTACCGACCCTGTGTACAACGGATCTTTGGGCAACGTGTTCTCCTACAAAGGTTTCCACCTCAACATCTTCATGACCTACGCCTTCGGTAATGTGGTGCGCCTCGACCCTGTGTTCAGCGCCAGGTATAGCGACCTCACCTCCATGACCCACGACTTCAAGAACCGCTGGATGCAGCCGGGCGACGAGGCAGTGACCAATGTGCCGGTGATCCTCAGCAAGTATGAATACGAAAACAACGAGACGGCACTCACCACGGCATACAATGCCTACAACTACACCAGCGTGCGCACCGCCAAGGGCGACTTCATCCGCATGAAGGAAATCTCGCTGGCATACGACTTCCCACGCAAGTGGTTTGAGGGATCGGTAGTCAACAACCTCTCGCTGAAGTTGCAGGCCACCAACCTCTTCCTCATCTATGCCGACAAGAAGTTGAACGGTCAGGACCCCGAGTTCATGAACTCCGGCGGTGTGGCATCGCCCATGCCAAAGCAGTTTACGCTGACCCTCAAACTCGGACTTTAACACACATCCCAATCATTTCATATAAGCAATGAAGATACATTATCATATATATACAGCCATCGTTGCCTTGGGCATGACATTGGGCATGACTTCGTGTAACGACTATTTGGACAAGCAGCCCGACAGCCGTCTCGACCTGCAGAGCGCCGACGACGTGAGCAAGTTGCTCGTCAACGCCTATCCTACGGCACATCCCGGCTATCTGCTGGAGATGTATTCCGACAATACCGACTGCAACATCAATACCGGCTGGGAAGCAGTCAACCGCTTTCAGCAGCAAGCCTACGAATGGGCAGACATCACCGAGTCTGACGAAGAAGAGGCTCCCAGCGTGCTTTGGTCTACCTATTATTCGGCAGTGACCACCACCAACCTTGCCCTGGAGTATATCAACTCTCTGAGCGAGTCTGAGCAGAGCGCCTGTGCCGGTCAGAAGGGTGAGGCACTGCTCTGCCGTGCCTATGCCATGTTCCAGTTGGCAAACGTGTTCTGCCAGGCTTACGACGAGCAGACTGCCGACACCGATCTCGGTCTTCCTTATCCCGAGAAATCATCCACCAATGTGCACGAGACCTACGGACGCGGCACCCTTGCCGAGCTGTATGCCAAGATAGAGCGCGACATCATCGAAGGTATGAAGACCATCGGCGAGAACAACTACGAGAAACCCAAGTATCACTTTGGCACTTCCTCTGCAGCAGCCTTTGCCGCCCGCTTCTATCTCTATTATCATAAGTATGACAAAGCCGTGCAGTATGCCGACATGGTGCTCGGCAACAGCCCCAAGTCGATGCTCAGAGACTGGGCATCATGGGCAGAACTCACCGTAAACGGCGATGTAGCGCCCAACGCATACATCAACTCGTCGGTAAAGGCGAACCTCTTGCTCCAGGTGGTGACCTCAGAGTGGGGAGCCATCAACGGTCCTTACAGCGTTGGCGACAAGTATGCCCACAGCGCACTGGTCTCATCACAGGAGACCGTGCAGTCTGACGGTCCTTGGGGCAGCAGTGAGGGCGCATTGAACTACACCGTGTTCAACAACCCTTCACTCTCCAAGTATATGGTGCGCAAGATCCCTTACGACTTCGAGTACACCGACATCCAAGCAGGCATCGGTACGCCCCATGCCGTGTATGCCGAGTTCACTGCCGACGAGACCCTCCTCGTGCGTGCAGAGGCAAAGGCGTTGCTCGGACAGTATGAGGCAGCCCTGGCAGACCTCAACACCGAGCTGTCTGTATTCTCTTCCACAGGCGTGCAACTCACGCTCGACGATGTGAAGAACTTCTACAGCGATGCCACCACCGCCTACTACACACCTACCAAGGCCACACCGCGCAAGGCGCTGCACACCACCTTTGCCATAGAGAGCACCACTCAGGAGCCGCTCTTGCAGTGCATCCTTCATCTGCGCCGCATCCTCACCATCCACGAAGGCTTGCGCCTGCAGGACGTGAAGCGTTACGGCATCACTATCTACCGCCGCAACGTGCGCAGCAACTACAAGATAACAGATGTGACCGACAGCATGGAGGCACGCGACCCGCGCCTTGCCATCCAGTTGCCACAGGATGCCATCGAGGCAGGGATGACGGCAAACCCCAGAAACAAGTAATGTGAAGGAACAATGAAAACAACAATGAAGAATATGAAACGATATATATTCATGATCATGCTGGCTTTGGGGGCAGGCATGGCAATGGTGTCTTGCTCAAGCGACGACCCCGACACTGCCACCATCTTCCCCGTAGAGTCTCCCCAGCGTGACGAGCTCGACCTCTGGTTGCAGAAGAACTACACCAGTCCCTATAACATCGACTTCAAGTACAAGATGGAGGACATCGAGTCCGACTACACCTATACGCTCGTGCCTGCCGACTCGGCAAAGTCTGCCAAGCTCGCCATCCTCATCAAGTATCTCTGGCTCGACTCCTATGCAGAGGTGTTGGGTCAGGACTTCGTGAAGTCTTATGTGCCACGCGTCATCCACCTCGTGGGTAGTCCTGCCTACAACAGCAACGGCACCATGGTGCTGGGTGTTGCCGAGGGTGGCTTGAAGGTGACTCTCTACATGGTGAACAGTCTCACCAACGCGGTGCTCAGAGACTATGACACCATGACGACCTACTATTTCCACGTGATGCACCATGAGTTTACGCATATCCTCACCCAGAAGAAACCCTATGACACTTCGTTCAACCAGATTACGGAGTCGGGCTATGTGAGCGGCAACTGGTATCAGGTGGAAGACTCCACCGCCCATGGCAAGGGCTTCGTCACTCCATACGCCATGTCGGAAGGAAACGAAGACTTCGCCGAGATGCTCTCTTCCTATATCACCAAGACGGAGGCACAGTGGCAAGCCATCATGGACGATGCCCAGACCTATGGCGGAACGACAGCCGTAGAGGCATTGGAGCAGAAGCTCAATCTGTTGAGAAACTACATGTCGGAGTCGTGGAACTGTGATATCGATGAGTTGCGCAGCGCCATCTTGCGTCGTGGCTCTGAGATACAGTCACTCGATATGGAACACTTAAAATAAGGACTACAAATGAAGAAGAACATATATATCGCCATTGCATGCATCGCGGCAGGACTGAGCCTCCAGTCGTGTCTGCATGACGACAAGGAATATTTCGATGAGCCGGCTGCCAATCGCATCGAGAGTACGGTGGAGAACACGCAGAAGATACTTGAGGCTGCACCCAATGGCTGGCAACTCCATTATTTCACCGGCACAGACTATAGCGGTGGTGCCTATACCATGCTTTTGAAGTTTCAGAACGGCAAGGTGACCGTGGCAGGTGACCCCCAATTGGCTACCTCTTCGGAGCGTGCCACATCCAGCTATGCGGTAGACCGCAGCATGGGTCCAGTGATCACCTTCAATACCTATAACTCCATCCTCCACCTGTTGGGCACGCCCACGATCAGTAACATTGAGGGCGAGCAGGGCGACTGGGAGTTTGTGGTCACCAGTCTCTCCGAGGACAGCATCTGTGTGAGAGGCAAGAAGTGGGGCAACGAGATGGTGTTCACCCGTCTGCCTGAGTCGGTAGACTGGACAGAGCGTCTTGACAGTATTGCCACCGTGCAGAATCTGCTGTCGGTAAACTACTCCGCAGGCGAGGGCACCAGCGATGCCAGCAAGTTGATAGAGGTAGACAACACCAACCGTCGTCTCGCCTCGCGCAATGCTGACAACACGGTGGAAGAACATCCCTTCTATGTCACCACGACAGGCATCGAGTCGCTTGACGACATCACATTGGGTGATGTCAAGACCAAAAACTTTACCGTGACCAAGGACGGCAACCTGACTGCTGACAACGGCAACGTGGCACTTAAGCCCTACGTGGTGGGCATCGACACATGGGTGGGCAGCTGGACCCTGATGAGCTACTATGGCGGTTGCGACATGAACATCTCGCGAGTGGAAGGTTCCGACACCATGCTCAACGGACAGTTCACCATCAGTGGCGTCACCTATACCATCGACCTCACCTACGACCCGGCGACAGGCAAGATCAAC
Organism: Lachnospiraceae bacterium; assembly: GCA_963654295.1. Lineage (GTDB taxonomy): Bacteria > Bacteroidota > Bacteroidia > Bacteroidales > Bacteroidaceae > Prevotella. The sequence continues at coordinate 48,828 of CAVJZZ010000006.1, forward strand.
ATGCCCCAGCAGATCATCGAAGACCCCTCGGGCAAGTATCCCGCCATATGGCTCATCAATGCCGACCTCAACCAAGGCATGCTGCTCGGTGAGGGTGGCGTGAACATCGAGTGGCACGGCGTGAGCCAGTCGGCAGAGATCGAAGACGACGGCACACTCGCCTCGGAAGGTTATGCCACAGACACCTTCGTGGGTGTGGCATGCACCACAGACGGCAATCTGCTGAAGGACAGCGACGGATACATCTTTGTCTTCGAGTGGTATTATCTTTCAGGTTTCAATTACAACAAATAATCGGCAACAATGAAAAGACATATAATAATAGGTATAGCTGCCATAGGGCTGATGGCATCATGCAGCAGCGAGAGCGATTTCCATGCCGTGGCTGAGAGCAGCATCAATATCACCAAGGCAGAGACCTCGCTTGGTCCTAACGCCAGTGAGGGATCGGTCACCGTAGACTGCGTTCCCGTAGAGGCATACACCGACGAGCCTTCATGGCTCACCGCTACCATCGACGGCAACACTGTGAAGCTGGCGTCGCTCGCCAATGACTCACGGCAGTCGCGCAATGCAAAACTCGTCATCAAGAAGGCTGCCAACGACTCCGTGGTAGTCAACGTGTCGCAGTATGGTCTCGTGCTGATTGCCGACAATGCCGACCTCGTGCAGGCTAACGACAACGAGTCTTCCTACACCAAGCAGTGCCAGTGCAACACGCCAGTGAACATTGTCTATGCTCCCGACTGGGTGACCGCCACCACCGACTTCGACCTCGGTACGATGGACGTGCAGTTCAGTGCCAACACCACAGGTCATGTGCGTGCCGACTATGTCATCTACCAGGCAGCAGGTGTGAGAGACTCTTTCATCGTGAAGCAGTATGACTTCGACAACGACATCGCTGGCGAATATATCCTGGCATACAACACCTTCGACGATGACGATAATGTGGTGTTTCAGACCGTGCATGCCACCCTCAGCCGCACAGGTCTGACGGTGCCCGATTGGGGATACACCTTCCCTGTCATCATCAATGACTCTATCGGTGGTGTGCAAATCAAGAGCAACCAGAACATAGGTCGTTACAGCAAATACTATGTCTACAATGCCTATATAGACACAGAGGGATACCTCTACTACGGTACCACCTCGGGCATCATTACCGCCCCGTTTAAGTATAGCGAGGAGTATGGCACCTATGGTTTCTTCTCAGGCACAGCCTACAATGTCAATACTGGTTCGGGCATAGAGAGCGGCGAGTTCCTCTCCATGATCCTCCAGGTGTACAAGACCAACAGTCCGTCACAATCCAACTATGTGTCAGAACTGTTCTGGATAGCCAATCCGTTCCTCATGCAGGTGCCTGAAGGCGAGGAAGAAGCTAAGGTCAAAGCATTCGGTATGGACCATCTCGACGCCAATGCCATGAGAAGAATCAATCTCTCGAGATCTATTAGATAAAACAACCATTTAAATGCATTTGAATATGAAAAAATTCACTATCCTCAGTGTGGCGTGGCTCATCGCAGCCGGCTGCATCGCCGCAGGGACATCCGGCAAGACGTCCTATGCGCAGAGACTGAAGACGATGGGTATTCACAATTTCGTGTCTGTGCCCGGCATGGTGGACTGCAGCAATGCATCCCGTCAGGCTGGCGTGGCAGGCTTTGCGAAGTTGAAGAACGCTCCGTCGAGAGTGGCTGCGGCGGATACTGCCTCCCATTCCTTCTCATCAGAAAGTTACGGATGGGTAACTGGCTCTGACGGCAACAACTGGTACTTCACCCAGGAGAGCACCACTCGCGACAGTGTGTACAGCGAGTATTACACCGCTCATTTCTATGAGACATCCACCATCACCGTGTATAACAACAACCACGAGCAGGTGGGAAAGTTCACGGCAACGGTGCCTGACGGCTGGAAGCATGTGACAGGCGTAGAACCTTATGGTCCTGTAACAAATAAACTCTTCGACTTTGACGCCACGTCAAACGAGATCCTTGTGGAGTTTCATGACTCCTACTATGGCGTAAACAAGTATATGACCCGTGCCTATGACATCAACACGGGTGAGGTGAAGTTTGAGCGTGAGGGTACTGGCGTGGTATTCCAGTCTGCAGCTAACTCATGGTCGGTATACAACCGCCTCATTTTGACCAATGAGACCGACAGCACCTATCAGGTGGATGTCGTAGCTCCTCCTACATGGGGACAGACCGAGGCATATGTGGAGAAGAGTTTCACATTCGATTTGGACAACCGCATCAATTATCTGCAGAGTCCTTGCTTCAACTGCTTCGACGTAAACGGCACACCTTACTATGTCATCACAACCTATGACAAACCGTTTACCACTACCGATGCTGGTGACGGTTCAATGGACATCGTGCAGACCCCCGACAACTATGTGACCCTCTGCACCTACGATAAGAAGTTCAACAAGGTGGACAGCCTTGCCGTATCCATCGATGTGCCTGATGGTGCGACATACCGTTCGGCAGCCTTCGGACTCTTCGGTCATAAGGATCTGTCAAAGGGCTATTATAGCAAAGGCGACACTCTGAACTATGTCGTGGAGTTGCTCGACTACATTCCCGGACTCGATGCCGACCTCGCCACCTTTGCCGTGTACGACTCAAAGCATGGCAAAATCAAGGACATCTGCGACAAGGTGACCAGCAGTCAGTGGGGTTTGCTCAATACCATCCACGGCAAGTCAGACCAGATGTGGTTCCTCCAGACACTCGGCACAGACAACACCGCCGCAGAGCAGATACAACTCGTGGACGTGCCTTCTTGCGAGCCGGTGACCTATCTGTCGCAGAGCATTGAGGGCAACGCCATCTCAAGTACCTTCGACCGCTATGCCACTTCTGCCAATAGCTTCGGCTATCAGTATGTCATCAAACTTTCCTCTGCAGAACAAAGCGAGGACAACAATGTGCTGGCACCTATAGCATGGGTGAACCCTGACCGCACCGTCGACCACATAGACCGTCTGAACCTCGGCGAGAATGCAGAAAACTTCCTGCCGCTCATCAACAGCACATCGCTCAATCCATACCTCTTCAATACGGACGATGATATGGAGTATGTGTATATCGCCAAGAAGAAGCGTACCGACGGAAGCAATAAGTTGGACAACGTACTGGAGGTGGCCAAGACCGACGGCACAGTGCTCAAGTCTTGGCGCGGTGATGACAACCTCACATTCTCGACAGCCTCTCTGCCTCAGATGAACGAGAACGGCAAGATGGAGATGATGGTATGTTTCAAGAACGAATCTACAAGCAAGTATGAGGTGAACTTCTACGACCTGCCCTTCAGCAAGTTTGAAGAGGGCGGTGACGGTTCGAAGGAGAACCCTTACCTCATCGCTACGGTGGGCGACCTGCAGCAGGTGGCACAGGATCCTGACAAGGCTTACAAGATTGTTAACGACCTCGACATGAGCAAGAGTTCTTCTTACTGGGCACCAGTGAACAGCTTTACGGGTGTGCTCGATGGTGACGGACATACCATCTACAACCTCGACATCAAGACTGACGACTCACATGCAGGTCTCTTTGGCACACTCGACAACCTCGGTATTGCCAAGAACCTCGTGTTTGTAAAACCAAGCATTCAGTTGACCAGTGGAAACCAGTATGTCGGTATCCTGGCAGGTGAGTCTTCTTATGACTACTCAGGTAAGGGAACCGATGTAAATGTAGACAGCGTATATGTGTATGATGCAACAATCTCTGGCGACTATGACGCTAGCATAGGCGGTCTTGTTGGTTGCCAGAACCTCTATAGCACCATCGCCAACTCTTCATTCCAGGGAGAGATCGAAACTCCTAATGCCTCCATGGTAGGCGGTATCGTGGGCAAGCAGCGCACAAGCAGCACAGTGACTGCATCTTATGCTAATGTCAATGCTGTGGCAAGCACAAGTCTTGGTGGTATCGTCGGTGAGGCCGGTTCGGTACAGGACGGTTGCACAGTACGCAACTGCGAAGTTGACGGTATGCTCTTTGCCGACAACTCTGTGGGCGGTATCATGGGCTACTCTTATGCCAACAGAATCACTAACTGTATCAGCCATGCTGAGGTAGTGGCTACCGAGGGAACAACATGGGGCGGTTATGCTGCCGGCGGTATTGTCGGCGGTCTGGAGCCTGACTGGTCAGCATCTGGCAGTTATACCGTCATCAGCAACTGTATCTTCGACGGAAAGGTGAGAGCTACCGATGCGAAAGGTAATGACATAGACAATCCTGCTACTCTCCATCAGATTGTAGGTAAGACCATCGCTGACGAAACATACGAAGCGGGCGAGACACCACAGGTGGAGACCCGTATCAAGAACAACTACACTACGGCAGACTTTGGTAATACGGATGCAGGCAGCGTAGAGGGTGCTTACAAGAGCGGCAATGAACTCAACAAGGAATTCCTCGAGTCTCTTGGCTATGCTTACGGCACTACCAAGGCAGCACCTTGGAAGGAGCAAAGCAACAGCCTGCCTACGCTCTACTTCAACAATATCGCCAAGGCTCTCTCTGTGAGCAGCGAGGACGTGACCGTAGGTACCACCGACGAGGGCAACGTCATTGTGACGGTAAGCGTATATGGTGTGGACAACATCGATCTGGAATCAGACCTCAACGTAACTGTCCTCAACAATAATGTGACGGTAGAGATGGGTGAGGCTGACGATAACAGCATCCAACTCATCATCAAGGGCAAGAAGCAGGGACTCTCCAGCATTACGGTATCTTACGGCGAACTTTCTGCCGACATCACCGTTATCGTGCTGAAAGACTATGTGAGCGCCATCGATGAGGCTTCTGCAAGCGATGCCTTCTCTGTAAAGGCAGAGAACGGCGAAGTAAAGGCTGAAGGTGCAAGCAGCATTATCGTTTGTGGCATCAACGGCAAGATTGTGGGCAAGACCAACGGAGAGTCATTCTCTACGGCATCGCTCAACAGCGGCATCTATGTGGCAAAGGCTGTTGACCAGAAGGGCAACACGGCTACAGTGAAGTTCGCTGTGAAGTAATACACACTTTACATGACACATCCATTAGGAAAAATATTCATGACCATCGCCTTGGCAGCCTGCACCGTGCAGGTCGCCAGGGCGATTCCGGCTTATCCGCGTCCCATCAAGGTGAAGCAGGCAGACGGCACAGAGCTCACAATCCTTATGAGAGGTGACGAGCACGGTCACTATGCCATGACCGCTGACGGCAAACCGCTACTCTTCAATACTACATCGGGCAACTATGAGTATGCGAAGTTGCAGAACGGCACCATTTCTGCCAGTGGCATCAAGGCTACGGAGGCATCGCAGCGTACGACAGAGGCAAAGACTTTCCTCCAGAAACAGGATGCCGATGGCATCGTGAAATGGTGTCTGCGCAACCGCGAGGCAAGCATTGTCAAGGCGAACAGCATGCGCAGTGCTACTGTCCGTCAGACGACATCTACGGGAGTACAGAGCCATAGACTTACCAACTATCCCACCAAGGGTGTGGTGCGACCGCTGATTATCCTCGTGCAGTTCTCCGACACCAAGTTCACCACCACGGGCAGTGATGCGAAGCAGTTCTATGAAGACATGTTCAACAAGCAGGGCTTCACTTACTCCAACGGTGCCAATGGCAGTGTGAGGGACTTCTATCTTGACAGTTCGGCAGGACAGTTTCAGCCTACCTTCGACATCATCGGACCGGTCACCCTGCCCGAGACATGCTATTATTACGGCACCAACCTCGGTTCGGAAGATAATCCGGCACGCTTGGAAGAGTTTGTGCGCGAGGCATGCACCCTTGCCGACCCGATGGTAAACTTTGCCGACTATGACAATGACGGCGACGGTGAGGTGGACAACGTCTATTTCTATTTCGCCGGTTATGGTGCTGCCGACTCGGGTGAGTCGCGCACTATCTGGCCTCATGCCAGCACCTATCAGAACGTGGCAAAGGATGCAGGACTGACCGATGCCAAACTGACACTCGACGGCGTGAACATCGGCAACTACACCTGCAGCAACGAGATCAATGGTACGGTGAAGACTCCACAGCATGCCGGTATCGGTACCTTCGTGCATGAGTTTGGTCACGTGCTTGGATTGGCAGACCACTATGACATCTATTACGGCACAGCTACCTTCGGCCCGGGTAAGTTTGACACCATGGCAACAGGCTCCTATAACAATGACGGCAACACGCCGCCAACCTACTCCGCCTATGAGCGGGCTTGCCTTGGATGGACCGACCTCATCGAACTGAAGGCTGGCACGGACACTCTCAATGTGTTGCCTGACCTGAAGGAAAGCAACAAGGCATACCGCGTGTCGGTGGACGGAACTTTGGGCAACGAGTTCTTCGTACTTGAAAACCGTCAGCAGAACTCTTGGGACACTTACATCCCCGGTCATGGTATGCTGATGTGGCATATAGACTACGACAAGGATACATGGGGAAAAAATGAGGTCAACATCACGGGTTCGCACCAGCGTGTGGACATCGTGGAGGCAGACGGCAGACGTACGGACAACACTACAGCCGGCGATACCTTCCCCGGTACATCCAACGTGACGAGTTGGCAGATGACATCATGGGCTGATGAGAATGTCTTGGCTCTTGACGATATCGAGGAGAAGGGCGGCAAGATCAACTTGATGCTTGGCGGTCTTGACCTCAAACTTGCTACTCCGAAGATCAACTTCCAGGAGGTAGCAGATAGCAGCATGGCGATCTCGTGGGATGCCGTGTCAGCAGCCAAGGAGTATGTGCTGAATATCAAAGAGGTGAAGGGCGGCAGCAAGCAACCGCTCACTGCCTATACCGACAAGACCTATACCGAACCTGCAGAACTGCAGATAACCGGATTGAAGCCCGAGACGGAGTATGAGTTCTCGCTCAAGGTGCAGCGTGGTTCCTATTCATCTGACGTGTTTACGCAGACAGAGAAAACCACGGCAGTGCCATTCAGCAAGAAGTATGTCACGGATTTGAAGGCAGACGAGGTAAGCAATTACGGTTTCGTCGCTACGTGGGCACCACTTGCCGATGCCGACGACTATGAGATGACTCTCTCGCAAATGGTCTACGACACCGAGGCAAAGCAACAAGGCTATGACTTCAGTGACGGTCTCTCGGGTATGCCACAGACATGGAGCACCGACGGAATGGCGCTCAACAGTTACTATGGCGAGGCAGCCCCGTCTATACGGTTGAACGCAATTGACAGTCATGTCACGGTGGCTTATGCCGACCAGCGCATCTCGTCGGTCAGTTTCTATGCCCGCACATCGAAAACCAGCACTGCCGTGCTTGCAGTGGAGGCATTGCGTGACGGTGCGTGGACTGAGGTGGCAACGCTCACGGGCGGTGCCGACATGGCAGATGGTGATACCTACAAGTATGACTTCGACGAGGCAGATGCCGTGCGCTTGCGTGTGGTCAGCCGCACATCGGGAGCTTTCTTCATCGACGACATCTATGCCGGTTGTCACCAACTGGTGTTTAAGCCAGTAGAAGGATGCAACGGCGTGTCGACATTCGGCAAGACGGAATGTGAGTTCCAGGGTCTTGCACCGTCGACGACCTACGCCCTTACCATCCGTGGCAAGAAGGGTGGCGAATTGTCGTATCCCTCAGCACGACTGGTCGTAGAGACGCTTTCGAGTACGGGTATCAAAGCTGTAGAAAGCTTGTCAGAAGAAAAAGCACCGATAGAATATTACGACCTCAATGGCCGCAAACTGTCGGCATCACAACTCACGCATGGCGTGTATGTGGTGAAAAGGGGCAAGACCGTGAGAAAGATAGTGAAATAACGAGTTAATTACTTATACATTATTATTAATTTAAAGAGAGATTTTATGAGAAAACATTTACTCTTCGCAGCGATGCTGACACTCGGTGCAGCACCTGTATTTGCAACCCAGACGGCTGCTACATGCTATGCTGTAGCAGCAGAGGAAGAAACTTCTACCGCAGCCACTGAGGCAGAATACGAGGCGCTCCAGAGTGCCATCACTGATGCTATTGCCAAGATTGACGAGATGTCGAAATCAATTGCAGAGAAGTATCCCGAAAGTGAAGTTCTTGGTTCTTTGGAATACACAAAGAGCGCACTCCAGGAAATGTCTGCTGAGGCTAAAACCAAGAAGGATGCCGGTACGCTGACATCTAAAGAGGTGGCTGATTATCAGAATACAGTCAAGGAGTATAGCGATGGTGTGGCTAATGCAGAGCAACAAGCAGAAATAGGGGAGTACGAGGCGCAAGTCTTCCAGCACTACATGGCAGCCCAGAATGCTGTAAGTGCAGCCATGGAAATGCCTGAGAGCGTAGCCAACTACTACTACAATTCCGTAGATTCGCTTTCTGCAGATTTGAACACAATCTACAACAAAACTTACTCAGCCTCTACAGCAGATGACTACAAGGCTATTTTCGCCGAATTTGATGCTGTTGCCTTGAAGGCCGATACGCTTTCGCAGACTATAACAGCAGCTGCAGAATTGGTTGATGACATCAATGCAACCCTCAAGACTCTTGATGCTGATATAGAGAAGGTGAAGACTGACTTCCCTGATTATGACCTTACTTACACATTGGAAGATATTGCTGTATGGGAGGCACTCGCAAAGGAATTTTCTGCCGCTCCTAAGGACAATGAGGAGATCTATGGTATAGAGGACATCGAAACCTATGCTCAGAGCTTCGGTTGGTTCAAGGAAGGTGTAGAAAACTTCTATAGCAATGTTCAGATGGAAGAGTTTATGGCACAGTTCAACGAGAAGTATTATCCTGTGTCTAGCACGATATCTGAGTATCAGATGAGTCTTTATGAGGAATGTACTCACTTAGATGAAGAGGGAATAGCAAAGTATTACAATGCACTTGACGATCTGACTTTGGAAATGTCTCAGATGTACTACGTATTGTATGGTGATCCTATAACACAGGCTGAGTTCGATAAGATGTTGACAAGAGTGGATGAAATTGCGGAAGCTGCTAAGGAAATCTATGCAGAGGCTCTTGCAGCAGATAAGGCTGTTGCCACAGGCATCAACAGTATTTCTGCTGAAGGCGCTTCTGCCAAGAAGGTATACACTCTCGATGGCAAGGCTGTAGAGTCTGTGAAGGGCTTGAAAGGCGTTTACATCGTCAACGGAAAGAAGGTGATCCTGAAGTAAACCGGATTCCAAAGAAATAAAAAGGGGCGTGCCACACCAACGGCACGCCCCTTTTGTATACGCCCGGTATAGCCGAGAATACATCGAACGCACTGGGTATAAATGCAGCGCAAACACCCGTACAGACCATGTTGTCTCATGAATTTTCTCATGTCAAAGCGCAAAGATTGTGAGAATTTGGGGGATTTCAGCCAAAAAGATTGTGAGAATTTGGGGGATTTTGGCTCAAAAGATTTTGAGGGAACGATATCTTTCACTAAATTCGCACCCAAATACGACATGAAAGGGAAAAGATTATGAGGATTTTCAAGAGGAAGCGCCATGCCTCGCTTGATGCTTTCTGCAAGAAATTCTCAAGTCGTGTGCTTCGGCGTACCTTGTTTATACAAAAGACTTGCAAAAAGAAGAACAGACACTCTTCTTGCCTGTTTATCTGACGCAGTTCCTGTAAGACCTGCTATAGGAAAACGAAAGTAGGCGGTAAACACTTGTGATGAGTGTTTACCGCCTACTCGTTAAGTTGTGGCTTGACTTACAGCAGATTGTTGATGGCCTGTTCCAGATCCTTGATCTGACTGTCGCGCGCCTTGAGCGTGTTGGTCTTGTCGATCAGATAGTAGGCAGGCAGTTGCTGCACATTGTAGAGACGCACGTATTGTGAGTTCACACCGTTGGCGTCGCGTACGTTAATCCAAGGCAAGGCAGCAGTCTGTTCCTTCCAGAAGTGCTCGTCAGGATCGAGCGAGACCATATAGATCTCGAAGCCCTGGGCGTGATACTTGTTGTAGAGGCTGCGCAGACGCATGATCTGTTCGGTGCTCTTCTCGGATGCGAATACGTGGAACATCAGCATCACGGTCTTTCCCTTGAGGTCAGACAACCGGCGTGTCACACCATGGTTGTCCAGCAACGCCATGTCGATGATGCCCGTCTGCTGCACCTTGCTGGCATCAATCTGCAGTCCGCGCTGTTCGTTCTCCACGATACGGATATTTTTCATGCCCTCGATGGCGATGTTGTGCAGGTTCTTCCCACGTTCCGAGTTGGGATAATAAGTGTCCCAGCTGGTGGCAACGGCAGCAAACACCTTGACATCGTCCTTGCTCTGGCGCGGGTTGAAGATGAGGCGGTTGCCGATAGCCTGGAAGAGGGCAAAGTAGGCGTAGGCCTTGCCCGGTTCCTTGAAGATGTAGTTGAGCTTCACATCGTCCTTATAGGCACTGATGATGCCCTCAATGCTGTCGCTCGCCTGTTGTTCGGAGAGACTGCTGTTGGCGGCAATTGCCTGTGCACGTGCCTGCAAGTCAATCTGCTTGAGGGCGAGTTCCTTGATTTTGCTGCACTCTTCAGATCCTTTGATGTCATATTGTGAAGCCATACCCGGGTAGGATGCCTTCACAGAGACGTTCTCTGTCGAGTCGATGGCGATGTTGATGATCTGTCCGGCGATGCGCAGGCGATAGAACTCAGGGTTCTGTGGCGCATCTTCACTAAAGTCGAAAGTGCCGTTGGCACCCAACTTGACGGAATCAACGGTCACGGGACCGTCCAGGCTCATGTTTTCGAAATAGAGCACGGAGTCCTTTGCGTCGGCAATCTCGCCGCTGACGTGGAACTTCTTTCCCGTGCAGGAAGTGATGGCAAGGGCTGCCAGAGTGAGTGCGGCGGATGCGAGCACTCTCGTCATATGTTTCTTCATGTCGTTTTGTTCAATTTGCTGCAAAAGTACACCAATTGGCGCAAACGGCAAAATTTTGGTTCTACAAAGTAAATGCCAATCATAAAAAAGAATAATAAATCATTGTTTCTGCTTGCGTTACACTTTATTTAATTATCTTTGTGCGATTTTTATAAGATGTTAGATAAAACAATAAGTTTTTATTAGATGAACGTAATTACTAAGACCATTCAATTGCCTGATGGAAGAACCATCAGCATTGAAACCGGGAAAGTTGCAAAACAGTGCGACGGCTCTGTTGTGCTCCGTATGGGCAACACCGTCCTTCTTGCAACTGTTTGTGCAGCAAAGGATGCAGTTCCCGGAACAGATTTCATGCCTTTGCAGGTAGATTACCGCGAGCAGTATTCCGCTGCTGGCCGTTTCCCTGGAGGCTTCACCAAGCGTGAAGGCAAGGCAAGCGACAACGAGATCCTCACATCTCGTCTGGTAGACCGAGTGCTTCGCCCTCTTTTCCCCTCCAACTATCATGCAGAAGTATTCGTGAGCATCATGCTTCTTTCCGCCGACGGCGTGGATCAGCCCGATGCTTTGGCAGGTTTCGCAGCATCAGCCGCAATGGCTTGTTCAGATATCCCGTTCGAATGTCCTATCTCTGAAGTTCGTGTGGCACGTGTCAACGGCGAGTATGTCGTAGACCCGACCTTTGAGCAGATGAAGGATGCAGACATGGACATCATGGTGGGTGCCACCAAGGACAACATCATGATGGTGGAAGGCGAGATGAAGGAAGTGCAGGAGCAAGACCTCATCCAGGCCCTCAAGGTGGCTGCCGATGCCATCAAGCCGATGTGCGACCTGCAGCTTGAACTCGCCAAGGAACTCGGTACCGACGTGAAGCGTGAATACAACCACGAGGACAACGACGAGGAGCTCCGCGAGCAGGTGAAGAAGGAAACCTACGACAAGTGTTATGCCATCGCCCAGGCTGGCGACCATGACAAGAAAAGCCGCGAGGATGCCTTCTCACAGATCAAGGCAGACTTTGAAGAAGCTTACGATGCTGCCCACACAGACCTCAGCGAGGAAGAACTGGAAGCCAAGCATGCTATGGTGGACCGCTACTATTCCGACGTGATGCGCGACTCTATGCGCCGTTGCATCCTCGACGAAGGCAAGCGTCTCGATGGCCGTAAGACAGACGAGATCCGTCCTATCTGGTGCGAGGTAAGCCCGCTGCCGATGCCTCACGGTTCAGCCATCTTTCAGCGTGGTGAGACGATGAGTCTCTCTACCTGTACGCTTGGCACGAAGCTCGACGAGAAGATGATTGACGACGTGCTCAACAAGAGCTATCAGCGCTTCTTGCTCCACTATAACTTCCCTCCGTTCTGTACGGGTGAAGCCAAAGCTCAGCGCGGTGTAGGCCGTCGTGAGATTGGTCATGGTCACTTGGCATGGCGCGGTATCAAGGGACAGATTCCTGAGGATTATCCCTACACCGTGCGTCTGGTGAGCCAGATCCTCGAATCTAACGGTTCGTCTTCTATGGCTACCGTATGTGCCGGAACCTTGGCACTGATGGATGCCGGCGTGCCGATGAAGAAGCCTGTATCAGGTATTGCTATGGGTCTGATCAAGAACCCGGGCGAAGAGAAGTATGCCGTGTTGAGCGACATCCTCGGTGACGAGGACCACTTGGGCGACATGGACTTCAAGACCACAGGTACACGCGATGGTCTGACCGCTACCCAGATGGATATCAAGTGCGACGGTCTGAGCTTCGAAATCCTTGAGAAGGCACTCATGCAGGCAAAGGCTGGTCGTGAGCACATCCTCGGCAAGATGCTTGAGACACTTCCCGAGCCACGTCCGGAGTTGAAGCCTCAGGTGCCCCGTATCGTACAGATCGAGATCCCCAAGGAGTTCATCGGTGCTGTTATCGGTCCTGGTGGCAAGATTATCCAGCAGATGCAGGAAGATACCGGCGCAACGATCACTATCGACGAAGTGGATGGTGTGGGCAAGGTGCAGGTGAGCGCTCCCAACAAGGACAGCATCGATGCTGCTCTCGGCAAGATCAAGGCTATCGTTGCCGTGCCCGAAGTGGGCGAAGAATACGAAGGTACTGTGCGTAGCATCATGCCTTACGGCTGCTTCGTAGAGATTCTTCCTGGCAAAGACGGGCTTCTCCACATCTCGGAGATCGACTGGAAGCGTCTGGAGACCGTTGAGGAAGCAGGCATCAAGGAAGGTGACAAGATCAAGGTGAAGCTCCTTGAGATTGACCCGAAGACAGGCAAGTATAAGCTCTCTCGCCGTGTGCTCCTCCCGAAGCCGGAAGGCTACGTAGAGCGTGAGCGCCGTCCCCGTCCCGAGCGTGGCGAACGTCGTCCCCGTCCTGAGCGTGGCGAACGTCGTCCCCGTCCTGAGCGTGGTGAACAGCGTCGTTTCGAGCATAACAACAATGCCGAATATCACGACCCGATGGCAGAGCGTGAGCCTAAGGACTTCAACGACTCACTCGACCACAACAACGACATCGACTAATCTACAGGTTTCTGAAGATTAACCGGAACATACAGACAGGGTCTGCATCCTCGTGATGCAGACCCTGTTTCCGATTCTTTCTACCTTATTATTTATACGCGCGCGGGCACGTGTGGAAGATGAAAAGAAATTGTAACGCTACGTCCATTCTGTTGTAACGCCAATGAAAAATGGCAGTTGTACCTTTGCCCCCAGATTTTAGTACACCAAATTGTTTTTAGGATGAACGTAAGCAAACAAGCATTGTTAATGCTTTTATTGGCAGGCGGCATGTACGGATTCATGCCAGCTTCCGCAACCGGGATCAATATCCCGGAAACAGTAACCGATGTGATGCAGGTCAACGGAAAGGTGGTTGACGAGAAAGGCGAGGCCGTCATAGGTGCTACGGTAGTCGTAGACGGCACCGATCTCAAGGCCATCACCGATGTAGAAGGAAACTTCTCCTTGGAGAATGTGAAGCGTGGCGCGATGGTGTCCGTTTCATATATCGGTTATGAAAAAGCCTTCATGAAGGCAAGCAAGTCCATGCGTGTGGCACTGAAAGACGACAACAGACAACTCAACGAAGTGGTTGTGGTGGGCTATGGCCACATGCAGCGCAAGGACATCACTTCCTCTATCACCACCGTGAGCTCCTCAGAACTCAACAAGGGTGTTTACACTACACCGGCAGAAATGCTCCAGGGCAAAGTGCCCGGCTTGACCGTGACTACCAGCAGCAACCCCAATGAACCCAATTCCTCAGTCATCCTCCGCGGCGCATCTACCTTGCGTGAGGGCGATGCCATGCAACCTTATTATATCGTGGACGGTATTCCCGGCGTAGACCTATCCCTCGTGGCAGCCGACGACATCGAGAGCATCGATGTGCTCCGTGATGCTACGGCAACAGCCATCTATGGTTCGAAAGCCGCCAATGGTGTGATCATCGTGACCACCAAGAAAGGTCATCGTGGCACTGCCCACGTGAACTACAACGGATATGTGGCCATCGACAACGTGTCGAAAGACATCAAACTCGCCACGGCATCCGACCTGCGCAACTATGCCAAGGCGAACAATTTCACGCTGCCCAGTGATGAAGGGGCTGATACCGACTGGCAGAAACAGGTGGAACGTACGGGCGTGTCGCACAGTCACAACCTGGCAGTGAGCGGCGGCAACGACCGTTCCAACTATAATGTAAGCCTCAACTACGTAGACCGCCAGGGTGTCATCCGCAACACTGACAATAAAACCTTCGGCGCACGCGCCTTGGCACAGTCGATGGTGCTCAAAGACCATCTTACCTTGGCACTCGGAGTGAATGCCAACCAGACCACGGCAGAGGGCGTGGTGAATGGCGAGAAGGGAATGAGTGTCACCGATGCCATGGTCTACTACTCTCCCTTGCAGCCCGTCAAGAATGAAGACGGCTCGTGGTTCGGTTCTACATCTGTGACCAACTACTACAACCCTGTGTCGATGCTCAACGAAGATACCGAGAAGACGGTATACAGAAGAATGCAGGTGACGGGAAAGGCAGACCTCAAGATCATCGAGGGACTTACCTTGAGCGCCAACTATTCATATATGGCAGACCAGAACACCTATAGCCAATACCATTCCACCAAGTCGCAGATCGTGAACACCAACGGACAGGCTACCCGCAACACCTATCTGAACAACAAGAGCGTGTTTGAACTTTACGGCAACTACGACACCACCATTGCTGACATCCACCGCTTGGGCGTGATGCTCGGCTATTCATGGGAGGAGAACAATAGCAATGACGGTTTTGGACTCACGGTCAAAGACTTCTATAACGATGCCCTGAAATGGTATAACCTCTCTTATGCCAACAGCATCGACGGTATCGATGCTGTGCAGAGCGGCACCGAGTCTACCTTGCGCATGATCTCTTTCTTTGGTCGTCTGAACTATTCATTCAACGGAAAATACAACTTGCAGGCCACCTTGCGCCGTGACGGTTCTTCAGCCTTTGGAAAGAACAACCGCTGGGGTACCTTCCCGTCTGTTTCGGCAGCCTGGCGACTGAGCGAGGAGAACTTCGTGAAGAACCTCCGACTTTTCGACGACTTGAAATTCCGTGTGGGCTATGGTGTGAGCGGCAACTCACAGGGTTTTGACGCCTACACAGCCATCCGCACCTATGGCGCCTCAGGGTGGTTCTCCTATACCGATGCCAACGGCGTGGTGTCGCAGAAGCATACTGTGGCAGCACTGAGCAATGCCAATCCCGATCTGAAATGGGAACGTACAGGCATGTTCAACGTAGGTCTCGACTTCAGTATGTTCCACAACCGCCTGTCTGGTACAATCGAATACTATGACAAACGCACCAGCGACCTGATCTATGACTATCCTGTATCTACCAACCGCTATCCTTATGGTTATATGACCGCCAATGTCGGCGACATCAGCAACAAGGGTGTGGAGCTGACCGTCAATGCCGTTCCCGTGAAGACGAAGACATTTGAATGGAACACCTCTCTCAACTTGTCGCACAACAAGAATGTGGTGGAGAAACTTTCCAATGCCACCTATTCCGTGAATTACATTGACGAAGCTTCTCCCGAGTTGAGCGGCAACACCGGCGTCTATGTACAGCGGTTGATGGAAGGTTGTCCTATCGGACAGTTCTACACCTACGAGTGGGCAGGCTATGATGAGAACGGCACCTCTCAGTACTATGTGCACGATGCGAAGACGGGCGAGCGTACAGGAGAAACAACCATCGACCCTCAGGACAAAGACCGCACCAAGGTGGGCAGCGCCCAGCCGAAGTTGACCTTCGGATGGAACAACACGCTCAGCTACCGCAACTGGTCGCTCAACATGTTCTTCCAGGGAGTATTGGGCAATAAGGTGTTCAATGCCCTCCGCGCACAAGGCAACGCTATCTCCATGCTCAGTCAAGGCAAGAACGTGTTTGCAGAAGCACTCGTAGACCAGCGCTATGGCGACGTGAACTCACAGAAGCCTTCCGACCGCTACATCGAGAACGGCAGTTACGTGCGCCTCTCTTCCATGACGTTGACCTATAACTTCGGGAAAATCGGCGACTGGGTGAGCAACCTTTCACTCTATGCCACCTGCAACAACGTGTTCACCATCACAGGCTTCAAGGGTGTAGACCCAGAGGTGAACCTCGGAGGACTTACTCCAGGCATCATCTGGCGCAACAACTATTATCCGCGCACCCGCACCTTCCTGTTGGGTATGAAGGTGAACTTCTAATCGAAACGCAAACCATTAAAGAAACAAAAGCAATGAACAAGATATTCAATACAATATTGGTCGCTGCGACACTCGGCATCACGGCCAGCTGTACAGACCTTGACGTGGATGTGAAATCCAAATTCACGGAGTATCCCGACGACCCCGTGGCGGTAGAGGGCAAGATGTCGGATGTATACTACTCGTTCCGTAAAGCACTCGGCAACAACTATAACCGTGTGCAGACGTTCTCTTCGGATGAGGCTACGGGCGTGTCTTTCGGTACGGACTATTTCGACAAGGGTGAGAACATCCACCCTTCTATCCACAACTTCAAGTCGGGCGATGCTCCTGCCAACTATTGGAGCGACTTGGCGAGCGGCATTACCAAGTGCAACAAGATAATCGAGGAATTCAAAGAAACACCCAAGACTGCGGCACCAGCCCGTCTGATGAGAGCGTTCTATCATTTCATATTGATGGACAGCTATGGCGATGTGCCCGTGCTCGACCATCTGCCTGCAGAAGGCGAAGCCGTGGAGCGCAGTCCGCGCAAGACGGTGGCTGAGTTTATCGAGAGCGAAGTGAAGGAGTGTATTCCCGACCTCTCTACCCAAAACGATGCTTCCACCTACGGCAAGCCCAACAAGTGGATGGCAGAGGCTCTGCTAGTCAAGTTGTATATCAACTGGGGCGTTTACACTTGTGGTGATGTAACCCAGTATGACGCTGCCACTACAACGAACAGCAAACTCGACGAATGTGTGAAGTATTGTGACGACATCATCAACAGTGGATTGTTCAATCTGAGTGACGCCTTCCGTAAGAAGTTTATGTATGACAACGGTTCGCAGATCAAGGATTTCATCTATGCGATGCCTTACGACAAGGTGAGTGCCCAGGGTATGCTCTATGGCCGCTACCGCACCTTCCGCCGCATTGATGACGGCGACACGCAGGGCTATTATGGCGGCAAGATGGGTAAGTCATGCGCAGGTATCTGCGCCATGAACCCTGAGTTCTCCGATTTGTTCTGCCTCGAAGGTGACGACCGCAACGAGGCGGTCTTGAGGGGCAAGGTGTTTATCCATGATGCCATCACCGGCGAGGAAACCACGAACCCTTATATGTATAAAGGTGCACAGCTGGAGTTCACCAAGACCATCACGCTTCAGGAAGGCGGTTTGTCTTCGCTCAACTGCGGTGCCACGCCCGATGGCTGGCGCCAGGGCTATCGCTCAATCAAGTTCTATCCCAACCCGAACGAATACAGTGCCTATGACCGCTATCAGAGCAACGACGTTCCTATTTTCCGCTATGCCGACATTCTCTTGACCAAGGCTGAGGCCATCAAACGTGGTGCTACTGCTACCAACGGTGACACACCGCAGTCGCTCTTCAATCAGATCCGTGCCTATGTGCATGCACCGAGCCTTGATCATGAGCCTTCGCTTCAGGAGATACTTGATGAACGCGGTAGGGAATTCTTTGACGAGAACTGGCGCCGCAACGACATGATTCGTTTCGGAACATTCGAGAATGAGTATGGCTTCCATACACACAGCAATCCTGATGCCCGTTTCGACAAGACGTGCCGTATTCTGCCGGTGCCCGATGATATCCTGAAGGAGAATACCAACTGGACACAGAATAAAGGTTACTAAAAGCAACTAAATAAAAAACATAGCCATCTGCCACGCAAGAGCGGGACAGATGGCTTTTAAATATGTATTCAGATGAATGTGACAAGATATCATTTCTTTGCCCTCCTCATGCTCGCTTTGTCGGGTATGACTGTGACTTGCCGTGCCCAACGGATCTCCAACGAACAGATGGGAGGGGTGTATTATGCCTATCCAGTAGACACCATTGGTAGCGAAACGCCAGTGCCCCAAGGTTATGCGCCTGTGTATATCAGTCATTACGGACGCCATGGCTCTCGATGGTTGCCATCGGATGACCGCTATCTCAAGGTGTTGGAACAATTTGCAGACACGGCAAATCTCACACCTCTTGGGCAGGATGTCAAGAAACGCCTGCTGCGGATATGGGCGGACGCTGAAGGTAGGGGAGGAGACCTGACGGCACTTGGAGCGCGGCAACAGCAAGCCTTGGCGGAAAGAATGTACAAACGTTGGCGTTCTGTATTCATCGAGAATGGCAGGGTAGAAGCACGTTCCAGCGTTGTGGGGCGTTGTGTGACAAGCATGACTGCTTTCCTTTTGCGCCTGCAGGCGTTGTCACCCGACTTACGCATCACTGCCGAATCTAATCGGCGCTTCATGCCTTGGATTGCCTATGCCTCTCCCGACCAGCAAGCCTTGGAAAACAGAGTGCCGAGAGACATCAAGGTGTCGCCAGACCGCTTGATGCGTTCTCTCTTTGTGCAGACAGAAAAGGTGAAAGAACCCATGAACCTTCTGAGTGAACTTCACTGCATCGCTTCCGACATGCAGAATGTGGAAATCGGCGTGTCGCTCTACGATATCTTCACGCCCGACGAGATGCAGGCTGTTTATGATGCCAACAATGAGAACATGTGGACATGCAATAGTCATAACACCACAAGTGCAGGTATTCCCGAACGTTCTGCCGTCTCGCTTTGGCAGAATATCGTGACAGAGGCGGATGCCGCCCTTCAGAACCATACTCCCGTAGCGACCTTGCGTTTCGGTCATGATACCAGTCTATACAGACTGTTCACACTCCTTGGCGTGTTGGGTGACGAACATCGAATGGACCGCATCGTCCCGATGGCAGCCAACCTTTTCATGGTATTCTACCGCAATGACCAAGGAAGTGTGCTCGTGAAGTTCCTTCATAATGAGCATGAAATATATCTGCCGATAGCAGGTCACTTGGCTCCCTATTACGACTGGAGCCAAGTGAAAGCCTACTATAGCAAGACCATTGAGGGATTGATGCGGCGTTGATATCTTCTACTTCTTTCCGCTTTCTGCGTCCTCAGATACAGGCCAGTTCTCGGACGGCGTGCGCATCTCTTTCATCACCTTGTCGAAGCCGATCACCATTTCAGGATACTTCTTGGCGAGGTCGTGTTTCTCCTCTGGGTCTTCACGGAGATTGTATAACTCAAGTGGAGCGTTGCTTCCCTTGATGGTTACGGCTTTCCAGTCTCCATGGCGGGCTGCACGTTGTTTGCCGGGGAATTCCCAATAGAGCACGCGGTCATCGGTGTCAATCTGCTTGCCGTAGAAGAGCGGCAGGATGT
>CAVJZZ010000007.1:0-66349 GCA_963654295.1 Lachnospiraceae bacterium
TAGAGCAACAGCCTTCTAAGCTGTGGGTCCAGGGTTCGAATCCCTGCGGAATCACGAAAAGAGGACGTATCAGTCCTCTTTTTTCGTATTGTAACGCATCAAAATAATTTGGTGTTTGCTTATGTTTCTATGCGTTAGGGTGCTTTTGTTACTTAGGCTTTGAGAAACATTTTTAATATTATTTAGTCAGATATTTTACTCTATCCACGCTTTAATTTGTACTTTTGCGGATAGATAAAAAGATTATAATATTAAGCATAAATAAACGAAGTTATGGCTGAAGCTATTGACATCCGTGAACTCAACGTACGGATAGAACAACAAAGTGGTTTTATAACCAGTCTCACAGCTGGTATGGATCGTGTAATTGTAGGGCAGAAGCATTTGGTAGATTCCCTTCTTATCGGTCTTTTGAGTGATGGACATATCCTCCTCGAAGGCGTACCTGGACTTGCCAAAACACTTGCCATCAAGACATTATCACAACTGATTGATTCCCGATATTCCAGAATACAGTTTACTCCAGACTTGTTGCCCGCTGACGTAATCGGTACGCTCATCTATTCGCAGAAGGACGAGTCGTTCCACGTAAAGAAGGGTCCTGTATTTGCCAATTTTGTATTGGCAGATGAAATCAACCGTGCCCCAGCCAAGGTGCAGAGTGCACTGCTTGAAGCGATGCAGGAACATCAAGTGACCATTGGTGACCAGACGTTCCAGTTGCCCAATCCATTCCTTGTGATGGCGACACAGAACCCGGTAGAACAAGAAGGAACCTATCAATTGCCAGAGGCACAGGTAGACCGTTTCATGCTCAAGGTGATCATCAGCTATCCTACGATAGAGGAAGAGAAACTCATCATCCGTGAGAACTTGGCTGGAAAGATGCCTG
This sequence comes from Lachnospiraceae bacterium, assembly GCA_963654295.1. Taxonomy (GTDB): domain Bacteria; phylum Bacteroidota; class Bacteroidia; order Bacteroidales; family Bacteroidaceae; genus Prevotella. The sequence continues at coordinate 893 of CAVJZZ010000007.1, forward strand.
AAGTAAGTCCAGTCGTGACAGCCGACGAAATACTGAAGGCACGTGCTATCGTGAAAGAAGTGTACATCGACGAGAAGATTGAACAATATATAGCAGATCTTGTGTTTGCTACACGATATCCGGAAAAGTACGGACTGGGAGAACTCAAAGACATGATTACTTTTGGAGGCAGTCCACGTGCGAGCATCAATCTTGCCAAGGCTTCCCGTGCTTATGCATTTATCCGTCGACGCGGCTATGTAGTGCCCGAAGATGTGCGTGCTGTGGCACATGACGTTCTTCGCCATCGTGTGGGACTCTCTTATGAAGCTGAAGCCAGCAACGTATCGAGCGAAGAAATCGTTAGCACTATTATCAATAAGGTGGAAGTTCCTTGACGCCGTGCGCAGACTGCATCTTTCCAGACAGCCATTCGCAATCATTTAATTGTAAACAATGGAGACATCGGAAATACTCAAGAAAGTAAGGAAAATAGAAATCAAGACACGCGGACTGAGTTCCAACATCTTTGCCGGCCAGTATCATTCTGCCTTTAAAGGACGTGGTATGGCCTTCTCGGAGGTGCGCGAATATCAGTTCGGAGATGATGTGCGTGACATTGACTGGAACGTTACAGCCCGTTTCCACCGTCCCTATGTGAAGGTGTTTGAGGAAGAACGCGAACTTACCGTTATGCTACTGATAGACGTGTCGGGGTCGCTTGACTTCGGTACACAAAAGCAGACAAAACGTGAAATGGAAACGGAAATTGCAGCAACGCTGGCGTTCAGTGCCATACAGAACAACGACAAAATTGGCGTTGTCTTCTTTTCCGACCGTATAGAGAAATACATTCCTCCAAAGAAAGGCAGGAAGCATATCCTCTATATCATCCGTGAGATGCTCGACTTCAAGCCGCAAAGCAAACGCACAGACATCAAGATGGGAGTGGAGTTTCTTACGCAAGTGATGAAACGCCGTTGCACGGCTTTCATACTCAGCGATTTCTATGCGCGCCAAGATTTCCAACGTCCCTTGCTTATCAGCAACGAAAAGCACGATGTCGTGGCGATACAGATCTATGACACACGTGCCAAGGAACTGCCCGATGTGGGACTCATCAAGGTATGTGACGCTGAAACGGGACACGAAATGTATATAGATACCAGTTCGGCAAAGTTACGCCGTGCGCACAATGCCTATTGGCTACAACGCCAAGCGGAGTTAAAGAAGACCTTCGCCAAATGCCAGGTAGACAACATCTCTGTCGCCACGAACGAAGACTACGTGAAGGCACTCATGAAGCTCTTTGCCATGAGAAGCTAAGCGTGCCTTATCCTAAAAGAAGAACTTATGTTGAGACGATTAACAATAATGTTTATGCTGGTGCTCGGTTGCGTTGCCCTTCATGCACAAGTGCAGGTAGAGGCAATAATCGATACCATCACAATCCGTGTCGGTGAGCAAGCCCATCTCAGCTTGAGCGTTACCGCTCCGCAGGGAAGCCGTTTGCAAATGCCGCGTTATAAATCACAGCAGATGATAACACCTGGTGTAGAAGTGATTGACGACCAACAGGCAGATACGACCGCATTGGACAATAAACTGACTAAGATTACGCGTCACTATACAATCACGTCATTTGACGAACGCCTTTACTATCTGCCCCCATTGACCGTGAAGGTGAACGGCAAGGCTTACAAGAGTCGCAGTCTGGCACTCAAAGTGCTTACCGTGGATGTGGATACGCTGCACTTGAATAAGTTTTATCCTCCCAAGGATGTACAGGACAATCCTTTCAGTTGGGATGAATGGCGCGGTGCATTTTACTTGAGTCTCCTGTTGCTAATACTCTTGTTTACATCTTATTATCTTTCATTGCGAATGAAGGACAACAAGCCCATACTCATTCCCGTGAAAATTGTGAAGCGCCTTTTGCCTCACCAAAAGGCCATGAAGGAAATCGAGGAGTTGAAGGCTGACAGCATGACGGCAACAGGAAATGTGAAGGAATACTACACCAAGCTCACAGAAACATTGCGCAAGTATATAGAAGAACGTTTCGGATTCAGTGCGATGGAGATGACCAGTATGGAAATCATACAACGGTTGCGCGGTGAACAAGACCAGGAAAAGATAGACGAACTGAAGATGCTCTTTGAAACGGCAGACCTTGTCAAGTTTGCCAAATACTCTACGCTAATCAATGAGAACGACCTCAACCTCGTCAATGCAGTGAAGTTCATCAATTCGACCAAACTCGAAAACCAGCCCGTCGAAGAGAAGATCGCACCGAAACTGACAGAGCGTGAAGTGCGTTCCATACGCTCGCGCCGAGTATTTAAAACAATGATTGCCATATTGCTTGCAGCAAGTGTCGCCGTGGCTGCTTACATCACTTGGAACGTATGGCATTTGGTGATTTAGTGATCTCTTATCATCATTCAAGAGCTTAAAACGATAGAATAATGGACTTTGTCAATAAAGAATATTTCTTGCTCCTACTTCTTCTCATACCATATATTTTATGGTATATGCTCTATCGCAAGAAGACGGAGCCAACCATGAGGATGAGCGACACCTTCGCTTATCGCTATGCTCCCAAGAGCTGGCGAGTGCGGCTTTTGCATTTGCCAGGCATCCTGCGAGCATTCACTTTCGTGATGATCGTATTCGTGCTTGCCCGTCCACAAACTCATAATGCTTGGGATGAACGGTCGGTAGAAGGCATTGACATCATGTTGGCGATGGACGTATCGACAAGTATGCTTGCCGAAGATCTGAAGCCCAACCGCATGGAAGCAGCCAAAGATGTAGCGGCAGAATTCATTGCAGGACGCCCCAACGACAATATCGGTTTGACGATCTTTGCCGGAGAGTCTTTCACCCAGTGTCCGATGACCACCGACCATGCCTCTTTGCTCAATCTATTGCATAGCGTACGGACAGACATCGCTGCCCGTGGTTTGATATCCGACGGTACGGCTGTAGGTATGGGACTCGCGAATGCAGTGAGCCGTCTGAAAGACTCTAAAGCCAAGAGTAAAGTGGTGATCCTCCTCACCGACGGCAGCAACAACATGGGTGACATATCACCAATGACGGCAGCCCAGATAGCACGCAGTCTTGGCATCCGTGTCTATACCATCGGAGTGGGAACGAACAAGGTGGCTCCATATCCTGTGTCAGTGGGCAATACCACCCAATATGTAAATATCCCGGTGGAAATCGACACGCACACATTGGGCGACATCGCACGGACAACAGACGGAAATTTCTATCGTGCCACGAACAATTCACAACTCAAACAGATATACAAGGACATTGACAAACTGGAGAAATCTAAACTCAATGTCAAGAAGTTCAGCAAGCGCTACGATGCATTCCAACCCTTTGCAATAGCTGCCATTCTGTCCCTATTGATAGAGTTGTTGCTGCGCATCACACTGCTGCGCCGATTACCTTAAAATATTACAGTCATGCTAAGATTTGAAGACCCTATATACTTTTGGCTACTACTGTTGATACCACTCCTGGCGCTGATACGTCTGTGTGGAATCATCAAGCGCAAGAAGAAGCTTAGAAAATTCGGTGATCCCGAATTGCTCAAGTTATTGATGCCCGATGTATCCCGCTATCGTCCGGAAGTGAAATTCTGGTTGTTGGAAGGGGCTTTGGCAATGCTTATCGTGATGCTGGCACGTCCACAGATGGGAGTGAAGGTAAGCAACGAAAAACGTCAAGGCATTGAAACACTCATCGCCCTTGACATCAGTAATTCGATGCTTGCCGAAGACGTGTCTCCATCAAGACTAGACAAAAGCAAGATGCTTGTCGAAAACCTGGTAGATCATTTCACCAACGACAAGATAGGTCTTGTCGTTTTTGCCGGAGACGCTTTCGTACAACTGCCCATCACCAGTGATTATGTATCTGCCAAGATGTTCTTGCAAAACACACATCCTTCACTCATCGCAAGTCAGGGTACTGACATCGCCCAAGCCATTCGTCTGTCGATGAACAGTTTTACGCAAGACGCCAAAACAGGCAAGGCTATCATTCTGATTACTGACGGTGAAGACCATCAAGGTGGAGCAGAAGAGGCAGCCAAGGCAGCCAAGGCAAAAGGAATTAAAGTGTTTATTCTTGGTATCGGCTCGACTAAGGGTGCGCCAATTCCCCTCGGTGGAGGCGATTACTTGAAAGACCGACAAGGACAAGTAGTCATGACGGCAGTGAATGAAGACATGTGCCGCCGCGTGGCAGCAGCTGGCAGTGGCACGTACATCCATGTAGACAACACCTCTGACGCGGAAAAAGTGCTTGACAACGAAATCAGCAAGATGCAAAAGGGTGAGTTGAGCAGTGTCATCTACAGCGACTACGATGAACAATTTCAGGCTTTCGCCATCATCGCATTGATCTTGCTTGTGGCTGAAATCGTCATACTGAGCCGCAAGAATCCCATCGCCATGAGGATGAATTTGTTCAAAGGTAAAAAGAAATAAAAACAGCAAATCGTTCGAAATGAAGAAATACAGACTCTTATATATATTGACACTTCTGTTGACGGTGACCATTCATGTTGCGGCACAGGAAGACAGGCAGTTTATCCGTGAAGGAAACCGTCTGTATCGTCAGCAAAACTATGTGAAAGCCGAGACGGAATACCGCAAGGCTTTGGCAAAGAACAGCCGAAACACGCAGGCCATGTATAATTTGGGATGTGCGCTGATGATGCAAAAGAAGGATTCTCTAGGCATCAAATGGCTTGAACAAGCTGCACAGGAAGAGAAGACACCATTGCGTAGAGCCAAGGCGTATCATAATATGGGAGTCATCTGCCAAGGGCATCAACTCTTCTCTGAAGCCATTGAGGCATACAAATCCTCTCTTCGCCTAAATCCTTCGGATGACGAAACACGCTATAACCTTGTGCTTTGTAAACGGCAGTTGAAGAACAACCCGAATCAAAACAAGCAGGACAAGAACGACAAAAATAAGAACAACAAGAATAACAAGGACAAAGACAAGCAGAAACAGCAGCAACAACAAGATAAAGATAAAAACAAGCAGGACAAGGAAGACCAGAAACAACAGCCGCCAAAAGAGCAGATGAGCAAGGACAACGCTGAACAACTTCTCAATGCAGCCATGCAAGAAGAAAAGTCAACCCAGCAACGCTTGAAGAAAGCCATGCAGCAACCACGTGCCAAGACATTGGAGAAGAACTGGTGACATAGGCTATTGAATATTTACAAAAGCAGAATGATTTTGAGATGAAGAAACAATTGTTTTTATTATGTATATTAGCGTGGCTGACGATGAATGTCGGTGCGCAGACCTTACAGCTGAGCGCTCCCAAGACAGTAGAAGTGGGCGAGCAGTTTCGGGTGCAATACACCATCAATACTGACAATGCACGTGATTTCCGTGCAGGGGGATTTCCCGATGCGTTGGAGATACTTTTCGGTCCAAGTACATCTTCGCAGTCGAGTTGGCAGATGGTGAATGGGCACACCAGCAGTTCTTCATCCATCACCTATACCTATTTATTATGTGCCAACAAGAAAGGTACGTATACCATTCCCGCTGCTCATGTGAAGGTGGGAAACAAGGTCATATCCTCGCAGCCTGCACATATAACAGTAAGCGGCAGTGCACAGCGTACCCAGCAAAGCAACGGCGGACGTAATTCATCGGCATCACAACATCAGATGCGTGAAGCTGGTTCCAGCATCTCATCCAGCGATCTCTTTATCAAGGTGAGTGCCAACAAGCGTACGGTTCACGAACAGGAACCTATCTTGCTTACCTATAAAGTATACACTTTGGTAGACCTGACGCAATTGGAAGGTAAGATGCCTGACTTGACAGGTTTCCATTCTCAAGAAGTGAAATTGCCACAGCAGAAAAGCTTCCACATAGAGTCGCTCAACGGGCGCAACTATCGGTGTGTCACATGGAGCCAGTATGTGATGTATCCTCAAATGACGGGTAAATTGGAAATCCCAAGCATTACTTTCAAGGGCGTTGTCGTTCAGGAGAATAGAAGTGTAGATCCGTTTGAGGCATTCTTCAATGGAGGATCAGGATATGTGGAAGTGAAGAAGAATATTGTGGCTCCAGGATTGACCGTCAACGTGCTGCCGCTTCCCACACATCCGGCAGGATTCTCAGGAGGTGTCGGGAAATTTAATATCTCTGCACAACTGAACAAAACGGAAGTGACAACAGGCAATCCCATCAATCTTCGAATTGTTGTGGGAGGAGTGGGAAATCTCAAGCTCATCAAACAGCCAGTAGTGAACTTCCCCAAAGGATTTGACAAGTATGATGCCAAAGTAACAGACAAAACCAAGTTGACAGCCAATGGTGTGGAGGGCAACATGGTATATGACTATCTGGCGGTGCCCAACAACCAAGGGAAATACGTCATTCCAGCTGTGTCTTTCACCTATTATGACACAGCGGCGAATGCCTACAAGACCATCAAGACACAATCCTTTGAGCTCAACGTGCAACCGGGGAGCGGCAATCGTTCCAGTGTCGATGACTATGCCGGCAACAAAGACGGTGACATCCATCCGATACATGTGGGAAAGGTGAAGATGCATGCAGCCGATGACTTCTTCTTCGGAAGTGTAGGATACTATACCACATTGGTTCTCCTCATACTGGTGTTTGTGGCTTTACTTGTGCTCTTCAGAAAACGTGCATTGGAACATGCGAATATCGGAAAGATGCGTGGCAAGCATGCCAACAAAGTGGCTCGCAAGCGCTTGAAGAAAGCGGCAGAACTGATGGGCAAAAACCGTCAGTCTGAATTCTATGACGAGGTGCTCCGAGCTCTTTGGGGATATGTAGGCGACAAGTTGAATATGCATGTGGAAGAACTGTCTCGTGACAACATAAGCGAGAAATTCTCAGCAAAGGGAGTGGACGATGGCACTGTCAGCATGTTTATCACTGCACTTGACGAATGTGAGTTCGAACGCTATGCTCCAGGAAATGCAAAGGGAAATATGGACAAGACATTTGCCACTGCCATCGATGCCATCATGAAAATAGAGGATGCAATGAAAGAAAAGAAAGGACATGGAACTGCCATCCATGTAATATTCATCTTGTTGGCACTTTCTGTTTCCCTGTCTGCTGAAGCTATCACGAAAGCCAATGCCGATACGGAATACACCAAAGGCAACTACCAGCAAGCCATCAAGGATTATGAAGATATCTTGAAGGGCGGACAAGTGAATGCGGATATCTATTATAACCTCGGAAACTCATATTATCGCATGGACAATATCACGCGTGCCGTGCTGAACTATGAGCGTGCCCTGCAGTTGTCGCCTGGCGACAACGATATCCGTTTCAACCTGCAAATGGCACAATCGAAGACCATTGACAAGATAGCGTCAGAGTCTGAGATGTTCTTTGTCACATGGTATCGGTCTGTGGTAAATCTGACCAGCGTAGATGGCTGGGCACACATCTCCATTGTCAGCTTGGTCGTAGCTCTCCTGTTACTGTTGCTCTATCTGTTTGCTACGCGTGTTACTTGGCGCAAGGTGGGTTTTTATGGCAGCATGGTGATGGTTGTGATATTTATGATATCGACCCTATTTGCTTTCCAGCAGAAAGTGCAGTTTGAGAACCGCAGTGACGCTATCGTGATCTCACCGTCTGTGACAGTGAAGGCGGCTCCACAGGCTGCCGCCAAAGATGCCTTCACCATACATGAAGGCACAAAGGTGACAATCAGCGACAAGACCATGCGCGATTGGCGGGAAATCAAGCTGTCGGATGGTCGTGAAGGTTGGATAAAGACAAGTGATATAGAAGTAATCTGATATGAACGATTTGGGAGTGTTGCATCTTTTCAACGGAAGTAGTTCGTTGTTCTATGACAACTTAGTGCAGGTGCTCACAAGCGGATACACATGGATTCCCTTGTATCTTGCGCTCATTTATTTGGTCATCAAGAACAACGAAACCATGACCCAAATAGGATTGGCTGTCGGTTGCGTGCTGTTGTGCGTAGTGCTTTCCGGAGGCATGGACGACTTGATTGTCAAACCCATGGTCGGTCGATTACGTCCTACAGTAGATCCACAAGTGAAATATACCTTGGATACGGTGAGTGGCGTGCAAGGTGGCGGACAGTTCAGTTTCTTTTCTGCCCATGCCGCCAACACATTCACGATAGCAGTATTCTTTGCCTTGATGGTACGCAGTTGGCTACTCAACGCCGCGCTGTTCGTGTGGTCGTTCGTGAATTGCTGGACACGCTTGTATTTAGGCGTACATTATCCTTCCGACATTCTTGTCGGTCTCCTGTGGGGCGGCATTGTAGCGGCCTGTGTCTACTACCTCTATTTCCGCACTTATCGGCGCATCTCTCCCGCACTCAACTACGTTTCCACCCAATACACATCAACAGGCTATAGCCGTGGTGACATCGACAAGGTCATGTCGATTCTGATGTTTACCTATATCTATGCCATGGTGAAAGCAATTATTATCATATAGAAAATGGATACAAAACACATACAAATCAGTGACTATAACTATCCGCTTCCAGACGCACGGATAGCCAAATACCCTCTTGCCGAACGCGACCACAGCAAACTGCTCATTTATAAGCACGGTGAAGTAGGGGAAGACCAGTTCTACAATCTCCCCAAATATCTTCCCAAAGGAGCATTGATGGTGTTCAACAACACCAAGGTGATACAAGCACGCATGCATTTCCGCAAGGAAACGGGTGCGCTGATAGAAGTATTCCTGCTTGAACCAGCGGTTCCTACCGACTATGAACTGATGTTCCAAACCTCAGGGCATTGTGCATGGCTCTGCATGATCGGCAACTTGAAGAAGTGGAAAGAGGGTTCACTTACACGTGAGTTCGACATAAAAGGCAAACATCTCACGCTGAAAGCTACAAGGATAAAGGAAGTTCACACCTCACAGTGGGTAGACTTCGATTGGGACAATCCAGAAGTGTCTTTTGCCGAAATTCTCGATGCGGTAGGAGAATTGCCTATTCCCCCTTATCTCAACCGCGAGACAGAAGAAAGCGACAAGAAAACTTATCAGACTGTATATTCCAAGATCAAGGGCAGTGTGGCTGCTCCTACAGCAGGACTTCACTTCACCGAACGCGTACTTGCAGATTTGGATGCGCATGGCATTGACCGGGAAGAACTGACACTGCATGTAGGTGCAGGTACATTCAAGCCTGTGAAGAGCATCGAGATTGAGGGGCATGAAATGCACACCGAGTACATCTGCGTTCATAGACAGACACTCGAAAAGCTTATTGCTCATGACGGATGTGCCATCGCTGTTGGCACGACGAGTGTGCGCACGTTGGAAAGTCTATATTATATAGGTGCGAAATTGGCTGCTCATCCTGATGCCACAGAAGAAGAGTTACACGTCAACCAGTGGGAGCCCTACGACACTCATCCTACGCTTACAGCAGTCGAAGCCATCCGCAATGTACTTGATTATCTGGAGCGTAACCAACTGAGCGCCTTACATTCCAGCACGCAAATCATCATTGCACCAGGATATGAATACAAAATCGTGAAGATGTTAGTCACCAATTTCCACCAGCCGCAGAGCACATTGCTCCTCTTGGTTAGTGCGTTCCTGCATGGTGATTGGCACAAGGTCTATGACTATGCATTGGCACACGATTTCCGATTCTTGAGCTATGGAGACAGTTCATTGCTCATCCCATAAACACTTAATACACTGAAACTATGGCAACAAACTTGAAAATAGGAGACAAGGTGAGGTTTCTCAGCGAAACTGGCGGCGGAAAAGTCGCAGGCTTCCAGGGGAAAAACCTTGTGCTTGTAGAAGATGAAGACGGATTTCAAATACCTACTCCCATCAACGAGGTGGTAGTGGTCAACACAGACGACTATAATATAGGTAAGGTGCATACATCTGACAGCGGTGTAAAACTGCCCGATGTTGACGAGAATGGTGTGGAGGAAGACTATGATCCTGCCGACCGTGAAATCACATTCCGCAAGAAAGCGGAAGAGCGCAAGGACGGCAACAAGTTGTCTGTCTATCTCGCCTTCATCCCCCATGATGAAAAGATGATTACCAACACCCGCTTTGACAGCTATTTGGTCAACGACAGCAACTACTATCTCTCTTTTTCCTACGTGGTCGCCGAAGGAGCCAGTTGGTCGCTCATTGCTCAAGGCGAGATAGAACCCAACACGAAACTGTTTATCGAAGAGTTTGGGCGCGACCATCTCAATGAATTGGGGAAGGTGGGAATATCACTTATCGCCTATAAACGTGACAAGAGTTTCGTGTGGAAACCAAGCATCGACGTGCAGTTACGCATTGATGCCGTGAAGTTCTACAAACTCCATACCTTCCGCGAGAATATTTTCTTCGAGCAGCCTGCTTTGCTCTATACTATTGTGGAGAACGACCAGGTGGCTCGTCCCCTCGTCATCGACACACAGCAGCTCAAAGCAGAGATGTATGCCAACCCTGAAGCTACTGAGCCCCGCAAGACAGAACTGAATACGGAAGAACTGGTGAAGCGCTATAATACAGACCAAAGCAAATCAAGCCAGAAGAAGGCATCCACTCCACATGACGATGTGCTTGTGGTAGACTTGCATGCCGATGCCGTGCTCGACACCACGGCAGGAATGAACGCCGCAGACATCCTCAACTATCAACTTGACGTGTTCCGCCGTACACTCGACGAAAACAAGAACAAGAAGGGACAGAAAATCGTATTCATCCATGGCAAAGGCGAAGGCGTGCTGCGTCATTCGCTGATTCATGAGCTGAACTACAAATACAAGAAATACACCTATCAAGACGCCTCATTCCAGGAGTACGGATATGGTGCTACCCAAGTAACCATCAGATGAAAAATTACGGATTCATTAAAGTAGCATCGGCAGTGCCGTCGGTAAGAGTTGCCGATGTAGCCTATAATGTCGCTGAGATAAAAAGGCTCGTGGCTGAAGCCGACAGACAAGGCGTACAGTTGTTGGTATTCCCCGAACTGTGCATGACAGGATATAGCTGTCAGGACTTGTTCCGTCAGTCAGCCTTGCTTGATGAAGTGAGAAGAGGCATCGGACGATTGGCAACCATAGCATGTCAATATCATGTAGTGTTTGTCGTTGGAGCTCCCATTGAGATAGATGCCGCACTCTATAATGCCGCCATCGTATTCTCTCCCCATGACGTTACATCAGCGGTAGTCAAGACATATCTGCCCAACTATGGCGAGTTCTACGAAAAACGTTGGTTCGCCTCTTCCGATATGTTGTCAGGGGAATGTCCGATGGCATCTTACATCGGGCAAGATGGTCTTACAGACGGTCTCATAGTCTACACAGAACATCCGGTTTTCAAGGTCGGTGATGTGAAGTTCGGCATCGAGATATGCGAAGATGTATGGGCACCTGTTCCACCGAGCAGTTATCTGGCACTTAATGGTGCCGACATCATTCTTAACCTTTCCGCTACAGACGAACTGATTGGGAAGCACAGCTACTTAAAGAGTCTGCTTGCCCAGCAAAGTGCACGCACCTTGTCGGGCTATGTCTATAGCAGTTGTGGATTTGGCGAGAGCACCCAGGATGTGGTCTATGGTGGTAATGCTATGGTGTATGAAAACGGCAGATTGCTTGCTGAGGGTGACCGGTTCTCACTGGATGCCCAACTTGTTACGGCACAAATCGATGTAGAACGCCTGCGTAGTGAGCGACGTGGTAACATGACATTCGCTTCAGCACGCAAATTGTCAGGATGGCATCATACGAAACCTACCGATAGCGAGATCATCTATCTGGATAATGATGATACTGCAGATGAAACATCCCAGTTCAGCTTGGAGCGCTCCTTCGACCCTCATCCGTTCATCCCGAAGACGGAAGACATGAAGACATCGTGCGATGAAATCTTCAATATCCAGGTGATGGGACTTGCCAAGCGCATCAGTCATACCCACAGCACAAAGGTGGTAGTGGGCATCAGTGGCGGACTCGACTCCACGTTGGCGTTGCTTGTCTGTGTAAAGACGTTCGACAAACTGCGACTTGACCGCAAGGGAATCATTGGCGTGACCATGCCAGGGTTCGGCACTACCGACCGCACGCATACCAATGCACTCAGCTTGATGGAGAGTTTGGGCGTGACTATGCGTGAGGTGAACATATCTGCTGCCGTGATGCAACACTTCGAAGACATCGGGCATGACCCGAGTGTTCACGATGTCACCTATGAGAACTCACAGGCACGCGAACGCACACAAATCTTGATGGACTTGAGCAATCAGCTCGGAGGACTTGTCATCGGCACTGGTGATCTGAGTGAACTTGCACTCGGATGGGCTACCTATAATGGCGACCACATGAGCATGTATGGGGTGAATGCCAGCATACCCAAGACACTCATTAAGTATCTGGTAAACCATGTGGCAATAAACGAGGTAGACGACAAGTCGCGCGACACGCTGCTCGATATTATTGATACACCAATCAGTCCTGAACTGATACCCGCAGACGAGCAGGGTAATATCAAGCAGAAAACCGAAGACCTTGTTGGGCCCTACGAGTTGCACGATTTCTTCCTCTACTATATGCTTCGTTTCGGATTCTCCCCCAAGAAGATATTTGTCCTCGCACAGCGGGCATTTGACGGGACTCATCCAGAAGCCGGGCATTACGACCATGCAACCATCAAGAAGTGGCTCACCATATTTTGCCGTCGCTTCTTCAACCAGCAGTTCAAGCGTTCTTGCTTGCCAGACGGACCTAAGGTGGGTAGCGTGTCACTCTCACCACGCGGAGATTGGCGCATGCCGAGCGATGCCGTATCGACATTGTGGTTGAAAGAATGTGAGAAACTTTGATAGGGTAGTAACACTGCCTCAAAAAGAACGTAAAGCTGTCAGGAGCAACTCGCTACTGGCAGCTTTACGTGTATACGGGGTTGAAATTCTTTCCTATTCCTCAATTTCAGACAACGAACGGGCGAATTTATTCACAAAGTTGCCGATGGTTTCGATAGGAGCGTAGTTGATGTAACAGACACTGCGTCGCAGGTTACGGCGGAGTGCGGCATTGTTGTTATGAATGATACCGGCATTTCCTTGACGGAAATGCCATTCATGGGCATTGTCGTTTTGGGTGTATGCAAGAGAACGGAGCGTCAATCTGCTGGCAGAAGGTTCTATTCTGCGAAGGAAAGGGATCTCGTCGGGAGTGAATTGGAACAGGGCGACCAAGATGCTTCCCTGTAATTGTGCCATGCGGCGAAGCGCCAGTTTACCCAACCAATGGTCAAGTTTCTCGAAGTCAGTCTTGTCACCCTTGGTGCGCAGGTATGTGCCCAAGGTGATGACTCCATGCAACACTATCCCGTTGTTGAGCATGTCGTTGATCGTATCTGTGATGATGGCAAGCATCGTCAGCGTTTCTACAGAGGTGTCAATGGCATGCATTTCGTTGTTGAAAATGGCATGCAGTCGTTTGTTGAGGATGGGGGTGTCAAGATGTATTTCCGTGGATAGCTTACGGAAGTTGTGCAATGCGTATCGCTGGTCGGGCTCGCTATTCATAATCAGCGATGTGGGAATGTTGCAGCCCGGCTGCTCCTGACAGGCACGGACACCTTCGTTGAAATACCAGACAAGTTGTTGCGCTTCTACGACACGCCATAGTTTCTGCCATTTGAAGGCAGACATCGGTTCTATTTCTTCTGTCGTATCACCGAAGGAACCGGCTCTGACAATTCTGAAAAGGTTTCGCTGAATGATATTTTCCATAATGCGGTTAGCTATATCTGCGCGGTAAACGGACGATGATGCATACAATGGCCACCGTTCCGAGCACATACGGATAATAAAGATAAGGAAGAATCTCTATGGGATTGAGTTTCGCCAGACCTGAAGCCATGAGCATCTGTGCACCATAAGGAATGATGCCTTGCACGCAACAAGAGAACGTGTCGAGCAACGAAGCACATTTCTTGTTGTCCAAGCCAAACTTGTCACCTATTTGTTTGGCGATTTTGCCCACGGTGATAATGGCCACCGTGTTGTTGGCGGTACATACGTCTACCAACGACACCAATGCAGCGATTGACCCTTCGGCACCCCGCTTGCCCTTGATATGGCGGGTCATCGCATTGATGATGCAGTCGATACCTCCATTCATACGAACGATCTCAAGCAATCCGCCAGCCATCATCGTAATGATGATCAGTTCGCCCATGCCGAGAATGCCACTGCCCATAGACCCGAACCATGCGTAAAGATCATAACTGCCATCGAACAGACCGATACCCCCTGTGAGTATTACGCCCAGGGTGAGCACTGCCATCACGTTCATGCCAAGCACAGCAATGACCAATACGGCAATGTACGGAATCACCTTCAGGTATTCTACTTCGGGGATACTACTTGGAGCCTGCACCTCGGTGGCAGTGAAGATGTAGATAAGGAGGACGATGACAGCTGCCGGTACGGCAATGAAACAGTTTACCCTAAACTTGTCGCTCATCTTACAGCCCTGAGTGGAAGTAGCCACGACGGTGGTGTCTGAGATGAACGACAGGTTGTCGCCAAAGAAAGAACCACCCACCACTACAGCTGTCATCATCGGCACATCCGCTCCAGTACTGTGGGCGATGCCCGATGCGATAGGGGTCAATGCCACGATTGTGCCCACACTGGTGCCTATGCTCAAGGAGATGAAACATGCTGCGAGAAACAGTCCAGGCAGAAGCATGTTCGACGGTAGGATGTGCAGCGTGAGGTTGACAGTAGCATCTATACTTCCCATCTCCTTTGCTGAAGAGGCGAAAGCACCGGCAAGGATAAATATCCAAAGCATGAGCATCATGTCGCTCGTTCCTGCTCCACGACTATAGGCTTCTATGCGTGCCTTGAGAGGCAAGTTGCCGGATATGGCGATGCCATAGATACTTGACAACAAGAAAGCTACGGTGATGGGTACCTTATAAAAGTCACCGGCAACAACTGATGTGACAAGATAGAGAACTACAAAAAGAAGTAGAGGACTTAGAGCTTTGAATCCCTTCATAGATGTAAATGTTAAAAATATTGGCGGACTCTGTCATCAAGTCCGCCAATATATAATATGGTATACACGTCGTTAGAGCGTCACTCCGTTCTTGAAGATGGCGATTTCACGATAGTCATTTTCCTCGTTGCGCGTATGTTCGCCATTTGCTACAGCAATGATCTTGTCCACAAACTTGGGCAGCAAGTCTTTCATGTCAGTGCCTTCCACCAGTTCTCCGGCATTGAAGTCGATCCAGTTGTGCTTGTTGTTGTAAAGGTTGCTGTTGGTAGAAATCTTCATGGTAGGAACAAAGGTGCCGAATGGCGTACCGCGACCTGTGGTGAAGAGCACGATTTGGCAACCAGCTGAAGCAAGCGCTGTTGAGGCTACAAGGTCGTTGCCCGGGGCAGAAAGAAGGTTCAGACCTGTAGTCTGCAGGCGGTCACCATATTCAAGGACACCACTTACTGGAGCACGTCCGCACTTCTGCGTACAACCCAAAGCCTTGTCTTCAAGCGTAGAGATACCGCCAGCCTTGTTGCCTGGTGACGGATTTTCTCCTACAGGTTCTCCGTGGCTGAGGAAGTATTCCTTAAAGTTATTGATGAGAGATACGGTCTGGTTGTAGAGTTCCTCTGTCTTGCAACGGTTCATGAGGATAGTTTCTGCGCCGAACATCTCCGGCACCTCTGTCAGAATGCTTGTACCTCCCTGTGCTACGATATAGTCGGAGAGTTCGCCTACAAGCGGGTTGGCAGTGATACCGCTGAAGCCATCGGAACCGCCACACTTCAGACCCACACGGAGCTTACTCAACGGACATTCCGTGCGCTTGTCTTCCTTTGCCTTGTTGTAGAGATCCATGAGAATGTGCATGCCTTCTTCCATCTCGTCGCCTTCCACCTTTTGGGCAACCATGAACTTGATACGGTCTTTGTCGTAGTCACCGAGCAGTTCTTCAAACTTCTCGGGTTGGTTGTTCTCGCATCCAAGTCCAAGCACGAGCACAGCACCAGCATTGGGGTGGAGCACGATATCGCGAAGCACCTTACGGGTGTTCTCATGGTCACCGCTAAGCTGTGAGCAACCATAGTTGTGATGCCATGCATAGATAGAGTCGATGCCTTCACATCCTGTCTCCTTGCGGAGGCGGTTGGCCAAGCGTTCTGCGATGCCGTTCACACAACCCACAGTAGGCACAATCCACACCTCATTGCGGATACCCACTTCACCGTTCTTTCTCACATAACCGTTGAATGTGCGGTGGTCATCCTTGATGTTCAACTCTTCGTTAACCGGATTATATGTGTATGTGAGCGTACCTGCAAGGTTGGTCTTGAGATTGTTCTCATTGACCCATTCGCCCGACTTGAGGTCTTTCTTGGCGTGACCGATGGGGTAGCCATATTTGATAATGTCAGTTCCTTCAGAGGCGTCGTTGATGAGCACCTTGTGACCGGCAGGGGTGTCCTGGAGCAATGTGATTTGCTTGCCGTCTACTTCAATCGTCTCGCCTTGTTTGAAAGGGCGAAGACATACAACCACTGAGTCTGCAGGGTTGATTTTGATGAATGATGATTTGTTCATATGTAGTTTGGTTTAAATTTGTGTTCTACGATAGAATGCCAGGTTCTCCTTCGTGAGAAGTTCGATAGGCATATAATTAATAGGTGTAACTTTCTTCTTCAGCACAATGGCACGGAACAAGGCTTCCACACAATAGTAACCCTGCATGTAGGCATGTTGGGCGATGAGAAACGACACACTGCCTTCTCTGAGACATTCCGCATTCTTCTCCATCACGTCATACCCCATGATTTGTACATTCCGGCGATTGGTACGCAAGAGGAAGTCACCTACGATATGGGCTTTCGAATTCAGCGTGACACAGTGATGCACTTGCGGATTGTTGGAGAAATAGTCTTCCATGATGTGGTCATACTCCTTTTTTGTCCCCTCCAGAGGAAGGTCAAGTTCTGTAATCTTCACATCGGGGAAATGGTCATGCATATAGTGTCGGAATCCCACTTCACGGTTGTCCTGTTGCTTGCTCGCCACTTTCCCGTCCTTCATCTGTTTCATGAGCATGATCTCGTGTTCCTTGAAAGCCACGAGCATGAGCATCTTGGCTGCGAAATACCCACTGCAAAAGGAGTCCTGCCCATAAAAGGCAAGGGGATGCAAGTCTGGCATATAGGAATCCAACATGACGAACGGAATGTTGCGCTCGTGCATGATGTCCGTGAAATCGCGTGTCGCCTCAATGTCACTCGGCACGATAACCACACCGTCCGGGTTCATCTCCAGACATTTTCTGTATTGCTCTTCAAACGTATCATTGTGGAAACGCTTGTAGTACATCATCTTTACATCTATATGGAAATCACGCCTCACCTCGCATGCTTTCATGGCGCCTTCTTCCACCTCGTCCCAATAGGCTTCCGATTCATGCTTGGGAATAATACAATAGAATGTATATGACTTGTTGTATGCCAACGCACTTGCATAGACATTGGGCTGGTAATTGATTTCCTGAAGCACCTTTTCCACCTTTTCCCGGGCTGTTTGTGACACGTTGGGTCTTTGATGCAAGATGCGGTCTACAGTTCCAACCGACACACCCGCCTTTTCCGCAATATCTTTGATTCGGATTTTTTGTGACATATCTTTTATCGCACGTTATTATTTTATTCGTGCAAAAATACGCAAAAAGGTTGAATTGTGCGAACACACAAAGGATTATTTTATAGGTAACGTGATTTTTTCCTTTTTTTGTTTCGCCATTAAAGAAAATTGTACTATTTTTGTGCTCGCAAACAAGATTAGATTAATCTATAAACAACAAAAATTATCAAGAATGGCTAAAGTTGTTACAATGGGCGAGATTATGCTCCGCCTTTCTTCTCCAGGTCAGAAGAGATTTGTTCAGAGTGAAGTTTTCGACGTATGTTATGGTGGCGGTGAGGCTAACGTAGCTGTGAGCTGCGCTAACTATGGTCACGATGCATATTTCGTTTCAAAAGTTCCTACACATGAAATCGGTCAGTGCGCTGTTAACTCTCTCAGAAAGTTCGGTGTACACACAGACTTTATTGCACGCGGCGGCGACCGCTTGGGCATCTACTTCCTTGAGTCTGGTGCTTCTATGCGCCCTTCAAAGGTGGTTTACGACCGTGCCAACAGCGCTATCGCAGAGGCTGATGCTTCAGATTTCGACTTCGATGCAATCATGGAAGGCGCACAGTGGTTCCACTGGAGCGGCATTACTCCTGCTATCAGCGACAAGGCTGCCGAGTTGACCAAGCTTGCTTGTGAGGCTGCAAAGCGTCATGGCGTGACTGTAAGCTGCGACCTCAACTTCCGCAAGAAGTTGTGGAGCTCTGAAAAGGCACAGAGCATCATGAAGCCCCTCATGAAATATGTAGATGTATGCATCGGCAACGAGGAAGACGCACAGCTCTGCCTCGGTTTCAAGCCAGACGCTGACGTTACTGGCGGCAAGACAGATGCTGAAGGTTACTATGGCATCTTCCAGGGCATGATGAAGGAATTCGGATTCAAGTATGTGGTTTCTACCCTTCGTGAATCTCTCAGTGCTTCTCACAATGGCTGGAAGGCTCTTATCTATGACGGCAAGGAATTCTATCAGAGCAAGCGCTACGACATTCTGCCTATTATCGACCGTGTAGGTGGTGGAGACTCATTTGCAGGTGGTCTTATCCACGGCATGCTCACATGGCCTGAGAACCAAGGCAAGGCTCTTGAATTCGCAGTTGCAGCTTCTGCACTGAAGCACACTATCCCTGGCGACTTCAACATGATGAACGCTTCTGAGGTAGAGACATTGGCTGGCGGTGATGCTTCTGGCCGTGTACAGAGATAATTTCAATATTTTATATAAATAAGGAAATGGCAAAATTTGATAAAGTTGCTGTTCTGAACAAGATTGGTCAGACAGGAATGGTCCCTGTGTTCTATCACAAGGATGCAGAAGTGGCAAAGCAAGTGGTTAAGGCTTGTTATGACGGCGGTGTACGCGCTTTCGAATTCACAAACCGTGGTGACTTTGCTCACGAGGTGTTCGAGGAAGTAGTTAAGTTCGCTGCTAAAGAATGTCCGGAGTTGGCTCTTGGCGTAGGTTCTGTAGTAGATCCCGCTACGGCTGCTCTCTATCTTCAGCTTGGCGCTTGCTTCGTAGTTGGTCCTTTGTTCAACCCTGAGATCGCTAAGATTTGCAACCGTCGTCTCGTGGCTTATACACCTGGATGCGGCAGCGTGTCTGAAGTAGGTTTCGCTCAGGAAGCAGGTTGCGACCTCTGCAAGATCTTCCCTGGAGACGTACTTGGTCCTAAGCTCGTTAAAGGTCTCATGGCTCCTATGCCATGGTCTAAGCTGATGGTTACCGGCGGTGTTTCTCCCGATGAAGAGAACCTTAATTCTTGGATTAAGGCAGGCGTATACTGCGTAGGTATGGGTTCTAAACTCTTCCCGAAGGATGTTGTTGCTGCCCAGAACTGGAAGGCTATCACAGACAAGTGTGTAGAGGCTCTCGGCTACATTGCAAAGGCAAGAGCTTAATATGCTATAATTAATGGGTTGGGCGTGAAATGCCGGTAGCATCATGATGCGCCACATTTCATACTCAACCCTTTTTCTTTTTATCTTTTCTATGTCGAAATTAGGGACATGTTGCCACTTGAGGATTGCGATCTATCTGTTGTTTGCCGTTGTCGCAATGCTCTCTTCATGTTCCGATGATACAAAACAGGCAGTCGACCGGCTGAATTACATTTCCTATTCACAACATTACCGCAATCTGGACTCTACGGAGTGTTATGCCCGCCAAGCATTGAAACACAGCGGCGGATATGACGACGGACAAGCGGAAGCATACAACAACCTCGCTTTTGTCAGCATGTCACGGATGAACTATGCCACTGCCATGCAGCAACTCGACAGTGTGAATGTGAGCGACAACCAGATAGAACTGCTTGTCGCCGATGTCCAAAAGATGCGACTATGCCAGCGAAAGTCACTGAACAAGGACTTCTACATCCATAACGAACGTGCCGTACGCCGGATGAGACGTATTGATGAAGAATACAACACACTCGACCAACGCAGCCGCAAGCGTATGGCATATGCCCAAAGTGAGTATTACATCACTTTATCTACCTATTATTATTATGTCGGACTGGAACGTCCTTCTGTTGCCGCTATCAGCAATATAGACGAACAGGGTGAAATCCAACAAGATACAGCACAGTATCTAAACTATTTATACAACGTGGGTGCAGGCGGAGTAATTTCTGTCGGAGCACAAGATTCCATCCTTCAAGCCGAGATGGACTACCTTGTCAAGTGCTACTACATCGCCTTATATGGCGGTTATGCCTATTGGCAAGCCAACGCATTGCAGGCTATCAGTGAGCATCTGATGCAGACACACTACGGCAACACCTTATTGAAAAACAACCCCATCGCGATCAATGCCATCAATATCGACAACATGCCCGATTCATTGATGGCGGGAAACTTCGCCCAGCGTGCCTTGAACTTGTTCAATCAATATGGTGATGTCTACCAGACAGCCGGTGCCTATCGCACGTTGGCACAATGCTACGAACAAATCGGAGACTATCAGTCGTCATTGATATGCCTGCATGACGCCTTGAAGACTAAAGACATCACCCAAGCACCGGAACTCGTGGCAAGCATCCGAGAGCAACTTAGCGTAGTGTATTCGGCGCTCAACGACAAACCGCAAAGTGACTATAACCGCAACAGATACCTTGACTTGCAGGAACAGACCCGACAAGACAGATATTTCGAGTCGCGAGCGGAACTGTTAGACACCTCTGTCATGCAGCTCAACTTAATGATCGGTGCTGTCGTGGTCGTTATCCTGGCAGTCGTCATCCTCTTGCTTCTGTTCAACAGAATGAAGAAACGAGGTGAGAATACGGAATCGTTAGCCCATTTGTTGAATCCTCTTCAACAGTGGAAAGAGGAAAACGAGCGAAAGATGCAGGCTCTTTCAGAGCAATATGAGGACGTGAACGAGCAAATTGCAGTAGTCAGAAGAGAAATCGACAACAACCTTCTACGCAACGTGGAGCAACGTGCCAAGGTGTCGTTGGCGATGAGTATAACACCGCTTATCGACCGCATGCTTCATGAGATAAACCGCATGGAGAAAGACTGTGAACCCACAGAAGAACATGAGAGCCGCTATGCCTACATGGTGGAGCTGATAGACCGGATCAACGAGTCGAACACAATGCTCACAGAATGGATACAGTTAAGACCAGGTAAACTGAGTCTGCGCATCGAAAGTTTCCCCGTGAAATGGTTGTTTGACATCGTCGGCAAGAGCACAACCGCGTTCCGTATGAAAGGAATCCGTCTGGAGATTGAGACGTCTGATGAGGTCGTCAAGGCGGACAAGATACTATCGTTGTTCATGCTCAACACGCTGATCGACAATGCAAGGAAGTTTACACCCGTTGGCGGGTGTGTTACCGTCACCTCACACGCAGAGGAAGACTATGTGGAAATAGGCGTATCCGACACAGGATGCGGCATGACAGCAGAACAATGTGCCTCGGTTTTCGACCGCAAAGCCATTGTCAACAAGAATGATGCCGACTGTTTGAATGTACATTCCCATGGGTTTGGACTGATGAACTGCAAGGGTATCATCGAGCGTTACAAGAAGATTAGCGGCCTGTTCCGCGTATGCGACATAGGAGTCGAGAGCATCAAAGGGAAGGGGAGTCGTTTCTTCTTCCGTTTGCCAAAGGGTGTTTGCCGTTTGCTGGCTGGTGTGGTTCTGATGCTTGGCACTACTGCGCAGGCACAGGATATGACTTTTGAACTGCAGGCAGACAGCGAACTCAATGTTGCTCCCGCTACGCAGCGCGTTTCCGTCAAGTTGGACGCTAAGCAGCAACAGCAGTTCAACGTCCTACAGAACAAGGCGAGCGCCTATTCCGACAGTGCCTATCATGCCAACATCAATGCCCGCTATGCCGACTGCGTCTTATTTGCAGACAGTTGCAGACAGTATCTCAATGCTGCCTATCACGTGATTATGCCCACCGGCACCGACCTGATGGAACGCATGGCCAACCGTTCACACATACCTGCGGAAATCATCTGGCTACACCAAGGGTTGCCCATCGACTTCGGAACCATACTTGAAATCAGAAACGAAACAGCCGTTGCCGCATTGGCTTTGCACGACATGGAACTGTATATTTATAATAATAAGGTATATACACAGCTGTTCAAGGAACAGTCGGCAGACAACTCCCTGGGAGAATACTGCTACCGCATGAAACGGTCGGAAAACAACAAAGGTGTGGCAGTGGTGCTTCTGGTCATCCTCTTGTTGCTCATTTTCCCAGCCTACTATGTGCTCTACTTCCGCCATCGCCTCTATTTCCGGTTCTGCGTGGAACGGGTCAAGACAATCAACGACATCCTGGTAAGCGGGAAAAGTGACGAAGAAAAGTTGGCGCTCATTGCCCCGATAGACATCTCGCGCTACCCCGAGGCATTGCAAGACATCGTGAAACAGTTGAAAGAAGCGTTGCGGATATCGATCAGCGGTCAGCAGAAAGGACAGGCAGAAGTGGAAATGGCGCAAGACGAACTGCACAGGGAACGTTATGAAAATGCCCGTTTGCATATAGACAACAACGTGCTCGACAACTGCATGAGCACGTTGAAGCACGAAACGATGTATTATCCCTCACAAATTCGCCAGCTGATCACCACGCATGAAACCGCCCTTGAAGAGGTGGAGGAATTGGCGCACTACTATAAGGACTTACATTCCATGCTGGTCATTCAGGCGATACGCCAAACTGAAAGCCATCCTGTTCCTTGCACCAATGTGCCCGTTCAAGACCTGCTGCCGCCCGACACAGAAGTAGAGGGCAATGCTCAAGTTCGGGTGATGGGCAATGCCACCTTGCTCCGCGAGTTGTTCACACTGCTGCGCAAACAAGGAGACAACACGCCAATGCACATCGTGGTCGACAACAACTCGGCGGGATACGTACGGTTGGAAGTTGGCTTGCCGTCCTTACATCTCGATGCAGATGCCTGTCAGTCCGTGTTCAATCCCCATCGCGAGAACATCCCGTTTTTCATTTGTCGCCAGATTGCACGCGACAATGGCGAAACAACCAACCGCCGCGCATGCGGCATCATACCGCACCTTGCCTCAGACGGAAGCACCAGCTTTACAGTAACACTGGCTGCGGCACAAAGAAACAATCACATGTCAGACTAAAAACAAACAACGCAATGGATAAATTCAATGTCATCATCGTGGAAGATGTGCCCTTGGAACTGAAGGGCACGGAAGGAATCATCAAGAGCGACATACCCGAAGCCCAAATTATAGGCACTGCCGACAGTGAGGTTGCCTACTGGAAACTCATCAAGCAACAGCTGCCCGACCTGGTGCTGCTTGATCTCGGATTGGGCGGATCGACTACTGTCGGCGTAGAGATATGCCGACAGACCAAGCAACTGCACCCCGCTCTCAAGGTACTTATCTTCACTGGGGAGATACTCAATGAGAAGCTATGGGTCGATGTGCTCGATGCCGGTGCCGACGGTATCATCCTCAAGAGTGGCGAGATGCTCACGCGCGCCGACGTGGAAAGTGTGATGAGCGGCAAGCACATGGTGTTCAACCAGCCTATCCTCGAACGCATAGTGTCACGCTTCAAGAGAAGTGTCGGTGCGGAACTGATGCGCCAGGAAGCGCTGGTCAACTACGAGATTGACGAATATGACGAACGCCTTCTTCGCCATTTGGCTCTCGGATACACCAAGGACCAGATAGCCAGCTTGCGCGGCATGCCTTTCGGCGTGAAAAGTTTGGAGAAGCGGCAGAACGA
This sequence comes from Lachnospiraceae bacterium, assembly GCA_963654295.1. Classification (GTDB taxonomy): domain Bacteria; phylum Bacteroidota; class Bacteroidia; order Bacteroidales; family Bacteroidaceae; genus Prevotella. The sequence continues at coordinate 24,879 of CAVJZZ010000007.1, forward strand.
ATTGGTGCAGAAACTCTTCCCTTCAGGCAATGGTGGTGCATCGGTCAATGCCACACGTCTGGTCACGCGTGCCATGGAATTGCATATACTTGACATAGACAACCTTGCGGCTGATGATGAATAACCGGGTATTGTCACGCATCGCGTTGGGCATTTTGATAGCGCAGCTGGTGCTGATGCTGTTCTCTTGGGTGGTCAACGCCGCTGCCCCCCAACTGCCTCTGCGCCCCATATTCTCGCACGAAGGACTGCGCTGGCTCTTCGGCCGCTTCGTCGACAACCTCTCGTCACCACTCAGTGTGTGGCTCTTGTTGCTGTCGATGGCATATGGTTCCTTACAGAACAGCGGACTGCTTAAGGCTGTACGCACACTGTTCTCATTAGGCAAGCTGCAGTTCCGTCAGCAGCTTGGTCTGCGACTGGTAGCATTCGAAGTGGTCATGTTCGTTTTGGTCGCCGTTCTGCTCACCAGTATCCCCCACGCCATATTACTCAGCGTGACGGGACATCTGTTTCCCAGCAGTTTTAGTCAAGGACTGATACCTATGCTTGCCGCCATGCTCATTATCCTTTCTCTCTCGTATGGGGCAGCGAGCGGTGCTGTCGACAACTTGGAGCGTGCCTATGAATCCTGTGTGGTCGGATTGCGTTGGATCGCCAATCTTTTGCCCGTCTATGTGCTGGCAACAGAGCTGTTTTATTCCGTCGTGTTCATATTCCATATCAATATAGGATAGGTTTGAATACCTTTGAGCACCCTTTCATTTGTATTTTTATATAAGATAAATCTCTGTTCCGTGTCACGGAACGTACATTCCGTGTCAGCGAACGCACATTCCGTGTCAGCGAACGGCCGTTCCGTGACACGGAACGGAGATTTAAGTTAAGCTCAACAACATATTCACCTAACTTTTCCCATCAATTCAGCTATACTTTAGTAGTATCTAACTTACTGACATTCACCCAGAGCATATCTTGTCACCTGTAGCGAATAGGGTTGGGGTATTCTCCATTCCATTATTGTTAAATGGCAATGTTGTGTGTAAAAGAATAATAAATGCGGAAACATATTTTGATTTCTCGCACATTATCAGTAACTTTGCATACTATGAAAATGAAGATCTTTATGTTAACGGCATTGGCATCGCTGCACATTTTCACCGCCAATGCCCAAAACAATAGCTATATAGAGTGTGAAGATACGTGTACGCATATTCACGGTATCGACCTCAGCCACTATCAAGGCAACGTTTTCTGGGAAACGGTCGGCGACAACAGCAAGATGGCGTATGTATATCTCAAGGCTACAGAGGGCGGAGACAATATCGACGCCAAGTATGAACAGAACATCGAATTGGCACACAAGTATGGTTTGAAAGTGGGTTCCTACCATTTCTACCGTCCCAAAATAGCGCAAGAGGTGCAGCTTAAGAACTTCATGTCGCAATGCCGCCCCGGTGACCAGGACCTCATTCCGATGATAGATATCGAGACCAAGAGCGGGCTTGCCACCGAAGAGTTCTGCGACTCGCTCCACAAGTTCCTCGTCCTCGTAGAAAAAGCCTACAAGCAGAAGCCCCTGCTCTATACGTTCACCAATTTCTACAACCACTATCTCCAAGGGAAAATCAACGACTATCAACTCATGGTAGCCCAATATACCAAGCGAGAACCCGAACTTGCCGACGAGCGCGACTTCATCATGTGGCAGTATACCGGCAAGGGACACATCAACGGTGTGAACGGCTATATAGACAAGAGCCGCTTCATGGGTCAACATTCACTCCGTGAGATACGCTTCAGACACCGATAACGGTTTGCTGCAGGTCGTAACCTCCAGCAAACGGCATGAGACAAAGCAGATGAATTCACAAATCAACAAACAACAATAATTTATTAAGCACGATGGCAATCATAAAATGTCCAGAATGTGGACACCAAATCAGCGACAAAGCACCTGTATGCCCAAGTTGTGGTGTACAGATTGCTAACCATATCGTCAAATGTCCCCACTGCGGCGATATCTATTTCAAGGACCAAATCACCTGTCCGAATTGTCACTACACTCCAGGACAGCAACCCGTTGCACAACCGGAAAGGCCGGTAGCCCCCGAAGCTCCACAGCCCGAGACAGCACAACGGCCTGTAGCACCACAGCGCCCTGTGACACCTCCCGCTCCTCCCACGGAACCCAGCACCGGCGACACAGACAACAAGCAGCAGCCCAAGAAAAGCAAGACCATACTGATTGTCTCTCTTTGCATTGCCGTATTGCTCTGCGGCGTGTTGCTCTATGCTTACAAGGATGCGCAGAACAACAAGGAAGGCGACGCCTACGAGTTTGCCCTCAACAGTTCGGATTCCACCGTGCTGAAAGACTACCTTGAACACTATCCCGATGCACCCGAAGACCATCTTGCCGCTATCAACGAGCACTTGCAGCAGCTTCGCCAGGGTGACACTGAGTGGACAAATGCCTTGGTAAGCAATTCGAAATCCTCCCTACAAGCTTATCTCGACAGTCATCCCGACACACCTCACAAGGGGGAAATCATGCACAAAATAGACTCCATAGACTGGGCGCAGGCTTCTGCGGACAACACCATTGACGCCCTCCAGGCATACCTCTCAGACCATGCTAACGGCGAGTATGTAGACGACGCACAGACAGCCATCAAGCAGCTTAAGACCAAAATGGTCACCCCAGACGAGCAGTCACGTGCCCAAGCAGTGATCCGCCAGTTCTTCCAGAGCATCAACAGCCATTCCGAGGGCAGTCTGCTCAACACGCTTGAGGTGACACTCTCATCCTTCCTCGGTCGTCCCAACGCTACCCAGCAGGATGCCGTAGACTTCATGAACAAGCAGTATAAGGAAAACGTGCAGTCCATTACATGGCGTTGCTCTGGTTTTAAAGTGAGCAAGCGCGAAGTGGGCGACGAACAATACGAGTACACCGTCAACTTCAACGCCGTGCAGGAAGTGAAACACGAAGACGCTACCCCCGAAAAGATCAGCACCTATCGTTCTGTGTTCAAGGTTTCGCCAGAAGGACTGATCTCGTCAGTAGACTTCACGAAAATCAGCAACGAATAACCACGAGTCATTTATTCATAACTTACAACAAAGCCGCCTCCCCTGAAGGAGACGGCTTTGTTTTTGCACTTTCGTGGCAAGAGAAGATAAACCACATTGGCTACAAACACACCAAGAAACATTCCACCGACGACATCACCTAAATAGTGAACACCCAAATAAATGCGAGAATAGCACACACAGAGGGCAAATATATAGAGCGGGATGGCGATATGACGTTTGCGCAACAACAAGGATACAAACGTGACGGCACCGAAAGAATTGGCAGCATGACTTGAAACAAAACCGTAAAGTCCCCCTCGATAGTTGCCAACGAGATGGATTACACCTTGCAGTTCAGCCACATGAGATGGGCGTAGACGACAGAAAAAAGGTTTCATCACAGTAGAGGAAATCTGGTCACACGCCAAAATGACCAAGGACAAATATGTCAACACGGTTACAGTTTGACTCCATTTTATTCCACTCCGACATAAGTAAACGATGAAAACGAGCGCAGGAAAAATCCAAATGGAGCGCATTGAAAATAAACTCCATACCAAGTCTTGCAACGCGCCTCCATTATAATTGAGGGCCAACGTAAGCACTTTATCTGTCTTGTCCAATAAAGCGATGATGTTTTGAATATCCATTTGCGTCCGTTAAGAGTTGTTACGGATGCAAATATAAGGTCCCATTTTGTGGAAAATCTGTCGTTTTCTTCAGATTATCTACAAACTCTCCCTGTACTTTTGTCGACAGATAAACAAAAATAACACGACAAATGATATTAAGACAAGAATTGGAAAAAGAAGGAAACTGGCTCTTCCGTTACAGAAGTTATCTGCCCATCGCCATGCTCGCATTGGGATTGGCTTGGTTCGCCATACAGATTTTACATGGTCATCTGGCAGACAACGTAACCTTTCAACACTGGCATCAATGGCAGATGGTATGCTTGACAGTGTCCTTATTCGGATTTCTGGTCAGGGTCTACACGGTGTCACACACACCCGAGGGAACATCCGGACGAAACACAAAAAGCCAGGAAGCGCAGTCGCTCAACACCACAGGCATCTATTCACTTGTGCGACATCCTCTTTATTTGGGCAACTTTCTGATGTATCTTGGCATCTCCATGCTCACGTGTTCCACCGCATTCGTTTCCGTGTTCGTGTTGGTATATTGGATTTATTATGAGCGCATCATGTATTGCGAAGAGCAGTTTCTGCAACGCAAGTTCGGTGAAGCGTTCCTTTCATGGGCATCACAGACACCTGCTTTCATTCCACGACTACATGGGTTCGTCCATCCCGTCTATTCGTTCTCATGGAAAAAGGTGCTGAAGAAAGAGAAGAACGGATTGTTTGCCTTATTGTTCGTCTTTTCAATGTTCGATGTTCTTCGGGCATCGATCATCCCTACATTCCGCATCAATGGAAACTTGCTTCTTGCTATGCTGGCAAGTGCTTGCATTTATGTAGTTCTGAAGGTCATCAAGAAACACACATCATGGCTCGATGAAGCGCATCGTTAAATATGCTTGGGCATGAAACTTATGGTGAAATGATGCATCCCAACGCTGTGTGCATATTCCACTTGCCATCCATGATAGTCACAGATAGCCTTGACAATCGCCAGCCCCAGACCATTACCCGGACCATTTGACTGCACTCGAAAGAAACGGTTGAACAAGCAGGAAGGGTCAAGTGCAGGCCCGTCCGATGTATTGCTCACTCTTAACATGGTTTGTTGGACAGTAATGACGATTTTTCCATGAGTGATGTTGTGCCTTAAAGCATTGGTTACCAAATTACCCAAAACACTTTCCAAAAGTGTGCGGTTAGCCCTGATACATACTTTCTCTGCGTTGCAGGTTATCTTGACGTCTCCTGCTATGGCTTGGAAATAGGGGAGCATCTGGCCAGTCAAGTCATTGAGGTTCACGTCTTCAGCATGGTCAAACTGATTGTTCTCTATCTTTGCAAGCAACAACAAATTGCGGTTCATGCGTGCCAAACGGGTCACCACATCGTTTAAATCCTGGATAATACTAGCTTGCGCACAAGTGAGCTGAGGTTGTTGCATGAGCATGTCAAGTTTGCTACGGAAGACGGCAAGCGGTGTTTGTAGTTCGTGCGATGCATTTTCGGTAAACTCCTTTTGTGCCCGATAACTCGCCAAACTGTTGTCTGTCAACTTCCGAAGTGCTGCATTGAGACGTTCAAATTCGCTGATATCACTTTCATGCAGGTCTACCGCTATATTGTTCTCCAGTTTAAAGTCCTCTATCAGCCTAAGTGTTTCGTCGAACGGGTGCCATATATGTCTGGAAATAATCCTCATCGTGAAAACTACGGCTATGCCTAACGTAGTTGACATGAGCAAATATTGCAGCATGATACCATGCATCACGTCGCGTTCGAGGTCATCGGGCGGAAGAGGGGAGCCTGCCGCTATCGCCTCACGCAAGTCTTCCATATCCTCTGCATAGTAGTTCTTGGTAAGAAAATAGAAGAGTGGGGCAGCGAGAGCAAACAGGAAGATAACACAGACGACAAACATGGTCATCGTCTTGTGCAACAAACTTTTCTTTTTCATGGTTCCATCCATTTATAACCCATACCATATATGTTATGTATGTGGTCTTCGCACCCTGCCTTCGAGAGCTTGGCTTTCAGATTCTTGATGTGAGTATAGACGAAGTCGTGGTTGTCCATCAAGTCGGCAATATCCCCGCTCAAATGCTCAGCCAGGGCACTCTTGGTGACGACCCTGTTCTTGTTGCTGATGAAGAAGAGCAACAATTCATATTCCGACTTGGTGAGCGTCACGGGCAACTGGTTCACGCACACCGTCTTTTCGAGCAAGTTGATACGGATGTCACCCGTATCGAGCAAGTTGTTGCCAGAAAATTCCCTACGTCGAATGACCGCATAGATGCGCATACTCAGCTCTGCAAGGTGGAACGGCTTGGCAAGATAGTCATCCGCACCTATTTCCAATCCCATCACTTTGTCGTCTGTAGAACCTTTTGCCGACACAATAATCACACCCACGGGATTGCGCTTACTGCGAATATCCCGTAGAATATCAAGTCCGTTGCCGCCTGGCAACATCAGGTCGAGCACCACGCAGTCATAATCATACACACCAACTTTCATCTTCGCTTCGCTGAACGAGAACGCCTGTTCGCAGAGATATTTCTCTTCTGTAAGGTAACTCACGATGCTGTCTGACAGTTTTCGCTCGTCTTCTACAATCAGTATCTTCATCCGTCTACATCTATTTATACAACATCACGATACTTCCTGCGGTTATCAGCAAGGCACCGATAATGACTTTCACACTGACCGGTTCTTTGAGAAACATAAAAGAGAGGCAGATAGTGATGACCACACTCAACTTGTCGACAGGTGCCACACGCGACACATCACCCACTTGCAATGCCTTGAAGTAGAACAACCACGACAATCCCGTGGCTGCTCCCGACAAAACCAGGAACAGCCATGTGTGGGAAGAGATGGCTTTCACCTCGCTTGCATGGCTACCGGCAATGGCGATACCCCATGTGATAAATAGGATAATGGTGGTACGGATGGCAGTGGCAAGGTCAGAATTGATATCTTTCACCCCGAACTTGGCGAAGATTGCCGTCAGTGCGGCAAAGAACGCTGACAACAAAGCATAATATTTCCACATTTTTTCTTTTTTGTTATTCGTTTATTTGTATCACGGCAAAGATAGTACTGAAATTTGTAGAAATTCTGTGCTCCTTGCCAAGACTGCCTTATACAACCACAGGACACTCACTGACAATTATTTGTCGAGCGTGACATGGATTTCTCCGCACATCTGTGCAAACGGACAAGTCTGGCATCTTGCTGTGTCGCTCGTGGGTTTAAACGGAATGTCGGGTTCGAAGATCTCCGTGAGCAGGGCGGTGAGCATGTTGCAATAGTCATCGGCATAGTCTGCAATGTCGTGGATGGGTTCCTTGTCGAAGCGCAGTGTGGGGTCGTAGTCCTCAGCTCCAGCATGCTGGATAAACAGCAAGGCAGGCGACACAGGATAGTTACCCTCATTCTCTTTGGGCGACTTGCGCACGATGGCACTGTAGAGCATGGCTTGCAGATAGTAGTCGCTGTGGTCGGGAATCATTGCGGAATTGAACACATCTTCCGGCCGCTTCAGAGCTTTAAGTACGCCCGCAGAAGTCTTGTAGTCAATCACGCGCAACCGTGGTGCTGCGTGCTGGGTGTCGATCTCGTCCAGTCGGTCAATCGTTCCTCCCACCTTGACGGTGCGCCTTCCTTCGCTCGTTGTAATCTCTATGGAGTCTTCCACAGGGTATTCCAACCCGCGGATGATAAACGGCGTGAGGCGCATGTCGATGCGAAGCAACTGCACGAGGTATTGAAGGATAACTTCGCGGTTCAATAGTTGCAGTCCGTTGTATTCCGGACGGTATTTGCTGCCCGGTGCCAATTGGAAGAGACAGTCTTCGAAAGCTCTGTCGATGATGGGCAACAGCAGTTCGGGATGGTTTACATAGGGTTGGAAGTCAGCCTCGTGAAGAGTCCCGTTGATGCGTTGCTTGTAGAATAGTTCGGCAGCGCGGTGGAATATGTTTCCAAACATGCGGTTGTCGATGGTATCTACATCGTTTTGGTCGGGTTCACGCAGTTGGCATACATAAGTGTAGAAGAACCTGAGCGGACAGCGCAGATAGGTATTGACCGCTGTGGGCGATAGACGGAACTCCGAACCAATGGCACGCAGGCGGTTCATCACTACCGCGTCTTTTTCTACTGTGGCAGCTTCTCTTGTGCCCGTGGTCTGCCCCGCTTGTAGGTTCAAGCGCGTCACGGGGTGTGGGCTCTCTACAAGCAGCTGCAACATAAAACGACTCATCTCGCCCATTTGGCAACCTTCCGTGCTGTTGTTGTAGCAGATGGTCACATCTGTGGCACGCTGAATGAGCGAGTGGAAATAGTAGCTGTAGATCGCCACCTTGTTCTCCACGGTGGTCAGTCCGTATGCCTTGCGGATGGCATGAGGGATGAACGAGGCGTCGTTCACGCCCTTGGGCAGGTTGCCTTCATTGCACGAAAGCAACAGCACATGGTCAAAATCGAGGTTTCGCGTTTCAAGTACGCCCATCATCTGAAGTCCCACAGCCGGTTCACCATGGAAAGGAATGGTGGTTCCTTCTATCACTTGCGTGAGCAAACGTGCAAAGGTGTTCACATCGATAGCCAGTTCACCCGAGGCGAAAAGGTCGGCAAAGGGAGTGAGAAGCGTATACATGCGGAACACAGACTCCTGGAACAGCGGGTCGTTGTTGGCACTTCCTCCTTGTGCCACGCGCCCTAAAAGCGATTGCAGCGCGGCAGTGAGTTCACCCAAACGAGTGCAGTCTACAGGGGCAAAGAGCCAGTTTAATCCTTCAACGCTATTCATTTCATCCTCAGACGGATAATATTTATGTTCATCATTGAGTCGTTTCATCACTTCAGGAACCTCACTGCACACATATCGGGCATAGGGATGTCTCAGCACGAGGTTGGCATAATGGAGCAGATAACGATGGCGGTCGGGCTGGTGGCCCACGGTATGGAGGGTGATAAACTGTCTGACGAGCGATGCCACTGGCGTGTGGGCGAGGGGATAACCGAGCGTCACGTTGAGGTCGGTCACATCCTCAGGGATGCAGTGGATGGCTGTCTTGAGCAACGACTCGTCGCAAAGCACGATGGCAGTGCGGTTGCCGTCTGCCACACGACTGCCTTCTTTGAGCCAGTCGCTGATGTAACGTGCCTGGATGGTCTCCGTGGGTGCCGATACGTAGGTTACGTTCTTGGGTCGCTTCATTTGTCCATACACAGCCTCATCCTTGATGTCCAGCTCGTTGGGATAGTCGGCGAGATATTGGGCAATGTAGCGTCCTGCCTCGCCCAATTCGGGGTTGCCGTTCTCGGAAGGCATATAACTGAAGTCGAAATCCCAGTAGAAGCGTGCCTTCCCCTGTCGTCTGATGCACGTGAACAGTTGTTGTTCCACACGTTGCAGCATATTGAAGCCCACGAAGATATAGGTGTCAAACTTAAATTCGGTATCGTCAGCCTCAGCCACCTCGCGGTAGAGGGATCCTTCGTAGGCGAGTCCCTGGTCTGCCAACTGACTGTTGAAGCGGTGATAGATGTCGGCAAAGTGGCACCATAGTTGCAGGAAGCGCTGCTTTAGTTGGCTGTCTTTGTCATCGAGCACACAATGGAAAAAGCGTTCAAGCAGGGCGGTTTGCTCGTCGGAAAGATAGCTCAAGTCATCGAGTTCATGTATGTCGCGAAGGTTGGCAAACACGCGGTCGGCGTCTGCCATATTCTTGTCTATGTCATCGAAATCGGCAAGCAACAGCTGCCCCCAACCATAGAATTTGTCGAGAGTTTCCTCTATGCCTGTCTCTACCACGAATGCCTTGTGCAACTCGCAGACCAACTTCAGCGGGTTGGCTACCGTGCGCTGGCTATGCTGGCGAAACAAGTCGCTGATGGTGATATAGTGCGGACTCCACACAGGGTGGTTTGCTTGGTTTGCCAACGCTTGATTGAGGAAGAGCGATGCACGCTTGTTGGGGAAAACCACAGCTACGTGGCTGAGGTCGGTGCCATGTTTGGCTATGATGTCTCGTGCTACGAATTCGAGAAAAGTTTTCATTTCCATGTTGATCGGTGTCTATTTGTTGCTTTGGGGTTCACTCACCGCTTCGAGGCGGTTCTCATTCACATACCACAGATATCCCTTCACGTCGGGATAGTCCATCTGGCGGAGCAGCTCCATATAGCCGCCCACCTGTCGCGCATGTTCCGGACGGGGGCGACCAAACTTGAAGTCGACCACACAGGTCTGTGTGCCGTCGCTTACCACGCGGTCTGGGCGATATTCCACGGTGCGTCCGTCTTCTGTGGTGAGAATCGTACACTCGTTGAACACTCGCCAACGTGGGGCGAAAAGCGCAGCCACTTCAGGGTTTGACATACCTCTTTCGATAGATTGGCGCACGTCATCGGGCGTGATACCCACCCCGTAGACCGTTCCTTCCTCCTCCAGTTCTGCCATCACACGGGCGATGTCGTCGCGGGTTTCTATGCGTGAGAAGATGGCGTGAAGCACGTTTCCCAAATTGATATAGTGGGCACGGCTGGTCGGGTCGTCCTCCTCGCCCTTGGTAAAGGCTATGCTCTTGTTGCTTTGTCTGAACTCCACGGGAACGGCGTGCGTATGCACGTGCAGTCGGTGGGCGGCAGCGGGTTGCAGGAATACATTTTCCGTGTGTTTCTCCTTTTTCTCCCCTGCCACGTACAACTGTCCGTAGCTGAAGCGCATCCTCGGCATCTCCACTTCCATGTCGTCCAGTTCATTCTCAAAGACAGCTCCCGGCAGCACGTCGACAAGTGCGGGCAACACTTCAGCAATGCGCATGCTACGCTTGTTGATGTTGTCGATCCGTCCGAATACAAAGAGATTATGGCTGGCGCGGGTAAACGCCACATAGAGGAGATTGAGGTTGTCCACCCTGTTCTGCAACCTTTCGTGTCTGTAGTCGGATTCATAGATGGAGCCGACAAGTTTGCTGCTGTAGTCTACGGGCACCATGGGCAAGGCATTGTAGGGCGACTGCCGGGGTTCACACCACAGGGTGTCGCCAGTCACCTCTATCTTCCAGTCGCAGAAGGGCACGATGACGTTGTCGTATTCCAGTCCCTTGCTCTTGTGTATAGAGACAATGCGTATGCCCTCCGACACGTCACTTTGGATGCTTTTGTTGCAATATTCCTCGTCCCACAAGCGCAAGAAGTTGGCTACATCAGCCACATTGTCCGACAGATAGTTGCCCACGAGATCGTAGAAAGCGCAGATAAAGGCGCTCTCTGCCGACAGTCTATCGAGGTGAAACAACTGATAGATGCGGTCTACCATATCGGCGAAGGGGAGGGTGGCGAGTGTGTCGCGCTCTTTGACAAACGCTTCGGGGAGCAGCGTGTCAAGTTCTACGCCTGAAGCGAAGCACTCGCTGTCGGTGAGCAGTGTACCTCCAATGGCTTGCCAATATTTCACGAGGGTGGCGAGAGCCAACCTGTCGTCGGGCTGGACGAGCGTGCGCAGCACATTGATGATGAGACATACGCCCTGTGAGGAGTTCAGACGAAAGGCTTCGTCCGAGACAATCGTCACCTCGGGCATACGCTGCGTGAGCCAGTCGGCAATGAGTTGTATGTGTTTGTTCGAGCGCACCAGGATGGCTATCTTGCTCTGCTTGATGCCCTCGGCAAGGAGTCGGCGGATGGTGTTCTCCACTTCTTGGCATGTGCTATCCTGACATTCGCCCTTGTTGAGCAGCGTCACTTCAACCAGTCCCTCGGGTCTGCTGTCGGGCAACTGCTGTTCTACATCGGCATAGGCTTTGGTTATCTGCTCCGATTCGGCATTTCCTTCGTTGCTGAGCAAGTCGGATTCCTGTTGGCTGGCAATGGTAAAGAAGGCGTTGTTGAACCGCACCACCGCCTGACTGGAGCGATAGTTAGTGGTCAGCGAGGTAATATTCAGTTGCTCGTCGGGATGGTCAAACTGCCGCTCGATGTTGTTGAGCAGTTGCCAGTCGCCCGAACGCCAGCGATAGATGCTCTGCTTCACGTCGCCCACAATGAGCGAGCCTTGCTGCTGATGGCTCATACACTCGTCGAGCAGCACCTTGAAGTTCTTCCATTGCACGGTGCTGGTGTCCTGAAACTCATCGATCATAATGTGCTCCAGACGGCTCCCGATCTTCTCATATATAAAAGGTGAATCGCCTACGCCGGCAATCAACTGGTGGAGCAGACTTTGGGTATCGCTCAGCAGGAAGCGGTTGTCGTCGGCGTTGAGCTGTGCCACCTTGTTGCTAATGGCTTTGAGCAAGCGCAGTTGATTGATGTGTCGTAGGGTGAGATCGGCAGACAGAAACTGCGAATAGAGTTGTTGGCGCAGTTGTTCTCCACGGCAGAGTTGCTCCGTGAGCTCTTCTGCCATGCTCTGCACCACCATTTTCCGTTCCTTTGGAAGAGCGCCCTTGACCCATTTCTTGGGGTCTTGCATCGCAGCTGCCACACGCGTGCCGGAGGCAGACTTTGGATTCATCTCGCCGTCGTAGAGCCGTTGGAAGTAGCCAGCCACACCGCTTTTGCCGTAAGGAAAGTCGTCGATGTCGAGTCCCTGCTCGCGAATGGTTTCAAGAAATGTCTCGCCGATGAGTTTGACACCGTCGGCAGCGTTGGCCTTCAGCTTCTGCAGCTTTTCGTTGAAGGTTTTGAAGAAGTCGGGCTGGTCGAACACTTCTTCCATCTTCTGACGGTGTTCCTTATACGTATCGTCGAAGATGTTGCGCCCGAAACGCTTGATGGCGCCGATGACATTCCATGATTTGTCTTCACTGATGTTCGACATCACATAGTCTTTCAACCATTGAAGGATGGGCGAAGCGGTGTCGAGACTCTCGATGAGCTGGTCGACAGCCTGTTCTTCCACCTGGATATCATTGAGTCCGATGCGCAGATTGGGCGTGAGGTCGAGCTCACGTGCCAGATTGCGGAGCACACTTTGGAAGAAGGTGTCGATGGTCTGCACACGGAAGAAGTTGTAGTGGTGGATAAGCAGCGACAAGGCAAGACCTGCCTTCTGGCGCATCTGTGCCTCGCCCAATTGCAGGTCGCGCATCACGATATCAGCATAGGCACGCGAGTCGGGAAGTCCCTTGGCGATGCCGTAGAGTTGCGACAGAATACGCATTTTCATCTCCTCGGTTGCCTTGTTGGTGAAGGTGACGGCAAGAATGGAGCCATATCCATAGGGGTTGGCTACGAGTAGTTTGATGTATTCCACGGCGAGTGTGAAGGTCTTGCCGCTTCCGGCACTCGCCTTATAGACCGTTAATGGTTTTTTCATGTATATCTTTGTTTTCTTGTTTGTCGTTCGTGAGAGGTGTCACCATTTGGAGAACAGTTCCAGACCCACACGTAGTAGTCGGGAGCGTTATAAAGATCAGACCGCCATAGTACCAAGGTCTTATCTGTAGTTCAATAAAAGGCATAAAACTATTGTATATCAGCAGCTTATCACGACAACACAAACATAATGACGATGCCGATGAATGTCAATATGTATCGGATACGTGTGTTCATGGATTTTGCTACAGAGGATAGCCGCTCTTTTATCCGTTGGCAGCAGACAAAATGGCCTCGGCTCTTTCCAGGTCGGCAGGTGTGTCGATACCCACCGTTTCTATGTCGGTAAGACCCACTTTGATGCGATAGCCGTTCTGCAGCCAACGGAGTTGTTCAAGGCTCTCCGCCTTTTCGAGTGACGACTGCGGCAGCTTGGTCAGTTCAGCAAGCACTTCACGGCGGTAGGCATAAAGTCCGATGTGCTTCAAGAACGGATAGTGGGCAAGCCAGTCCGCCTGTTCCACGCCCCTGACAAAGGGGATGACACTGCGGCTGAAATACATGGCGTGACCATTGTTGTCGACAACAATCTTGGGAGAATTGGGGTTTAGTACTGCCTCCATGCTCTCAAAAGGTTTGCCGAGCGTTGCAATCTGGGTAGCCGGAGCATCGAAACAACGGCACACAGTCTCTATCTGCGAACGCTGTATGAACGGTTCGTCACCCTGCACATTGACAATCACATCGGCAGTGCAGCCCAGTTTCTCGACCGCTTCCTCTATGCGGTCGGTGCCGCTCTTGTGGTCGGCACGTGTCATCACTGCCTTGCCGCCAAACGAAACGACCGTAGAAAAAATCCTTTCATCATCTGTTGCCACATAAGCGTCGTCGAGAACGCTTGCCACTTGTTCATATACACGCTGGATAACGGGCTTTCCACCCAATAGAGCCAAAGGTTTTCCCGGGAAACGCGAGGATGCGTAACGGGCGGGTATGATACCAGTAAAAATCATAGTTTCTATCGTTAATTGCGGCAAAATTACTGAATATCTCGGAAAATAGCTAAATTTTGAGGGGGCAATATAAATGGTATCGAAAATATTTATTACTTTTGGGGTGAATTTATAAAAATCAGAATCATAACGTGAACAACAAACTAATACTTTTCTTCTTACTCCTCATTCCTTCCGTAACCTTCGCCCAGAAGATAACGCTTGGCTCGTGTACAACACGCGACGGTGCACAGTATAAAGGGCAGATGGCTGCCGGCAAGCCGCACGGAAAGGGACAAGCGGTGTTCAAGAACGGCGATGTGTATGAAGGCGAATACGTGAAAGGAAAGCGCCAAGGCTATGGCATCTACACCTTCTCTGACGGCGAGAAGTATGAGGGACAATGGTTTCAGGACCAGCAACACGGGAAAGGCACTTATTACTTTGCAAACAATAACAAATATGTGGGTCTGTGGTTCCGCGACTATCAGCAGGGACACGGCGTGATGTATTATTATAATGGTGACAAATACGAGGGCGACTGGTATCAGGACCATCGTAACGGCCACGGGAAATACACGTTTGCCAGCGGAGCCTACTACAACGGACTTTGGCTCAACGACAAGAAAGAAGGCAAGGGCGTGTTCGACTGGGGAGACGGCACCACCTATGACGGTATGTGGAAAGACAACCAGCGCTCGGGCAAGGGCGTGAACCGATATGCCGACGGTGATGTATACACAGGCGAATGGCTCAACGACATCCAGAATGGAAAGGGCATCTACAAGTTTCAGAACGGTGATGTGTATGAAGGAGACTACGTGCAGGGAGAACGCACGGGAATGGGCATCTTCAAATATCAGAACGGCGACCGCTATACAGGCCACTTCAGCGAGGGTGACAAGGAAGGACAGGGCACGCTCGTATGGAAAAACGGCGACGTGTATGAAGGAAGTTGGAAGGATGACCGGCAGAACGGACACGGAAAACTGACCAAGAAAAGCGGCGACGTGTATGAAGGACAGTTCAAGAACGGCATCATCGACGGCGAGGTGATCGTGCACTATGCCGACGGCAGCAAGTTTAAAGGTTCCTACCGCAACGGCAAACCGCATGGGGCAGCCATCGAGGAAGACAAAGACGGCAAGCGCTTCGAAGGCTCCTACGTAGACGGCGTGAAAGACGGCAAGTTCGTGGAGAAGGACCGCAACGGACAGATTGTGGCACGCGGCACCTACAACATGGGCTATCGCCAGCAAGACTAAGAACAAAAGATATACTATACATATAAAACATTAATTCTCTAAAACATTATTGTCATGATTATCGACACGATTGAAAATCTCAAGAAGTATGAAAGCGTAAACCCTCTGTTTAAAGAGGTGGTGAAATTTATCAGCGAGAACGACTTGAACAGCCTGGAGGTTGGTAAGCACTATATCGTGGACAAGGACTTGTTCGTCAACATCACAGATGCCAAGGGACGCAGCAAGGAAGCCGCCACACTTGAAACCCACAAGAACATGATTGATATCCAGATTCCTCTCGACGGCGACGAGACCTTCGGCTACACACCGACAGAAGACCTGCCCGAGCTGGAATACAATGCAGAGAAAGACATCACGAAGTATGGCGACCTGATGGCACAGAGCTACATCACCTGCCGTCCGGGCATGATGGGTATCTTCTTCCCACAAGACGGTCATGCTCCCTGCATCTCTGACAAGGAGACCATCCACAAGGCAATCTTCAAAGTGAAGGTTTGCTAAACATACAACAGGTGCGGGCACAAGCGGTCTGCCGTTTGCATCCCGCACCTGTACTTTTACCCCATAATCACCCCTAAAGAATCAACATCAAAAACAAAACTACTATGGTCGCAAAGAAGACAAATGCACGTAAGGCGGCTACAAAGAAGGCAGCCAAGCCACAGCATATCGGACTGGTGAAGAACGACGGCTATCTCGAACCCTACGAGGATGCCATCAAAGGGCGGCACGAACACGCCCTGTGGAAGATAAGTCAACTGACCCGAGGTGGCAAGAAGACGCTTGCCGACTTTGCCAACGGCCATGAATACTATGGTCTGCACAAGACCGCACGGGGATGGGTGTTCCGTGAATGGGCGCCCAATGCCACAGCCCTCTATCTTGTTGGCGACTTCAACAACTGGACGGAAGATCCCAAATACCAAGCCAAGCGCATCGATGGAACAGGCAACTGGGAACTGAAGTTGGGCTCCCGAGCCATGAAGCATGGTGACCTCTTTAAGATGCATGTCTACTGGGACGGTGGACACGGCGAGCGAATCCCTGCATGGGCACAGCGTGTCGTGCAGGACGAGCAGACCAAGATATTCTCTGCCCAAGTGTGGAATCCGGAAACGCCCTACACGTGGAAAAAGAAGAAATTCCGTCCCGTCACATCCCCGTTGCTCATCTACGAATGTCATATCGGCATGGCACAGGATGCTGAGAAGGTGGGCACATATGACGAATTCCGCGAGCACGTGTTGCCACGTGTCATTGCCGACGGATACAACTGCATCCAGATCATGGCGATACAGGAGCATCCTTATTATGGTTCTTTCGGCTATCACGTGAGCAGCTTCTTCGCTCCTTCATCACGCTTCGGCACGCCAGAACAACTGAAAGCGCTCATTGATGAGGCTCACCAGCAGGGCATCGCTGTCATCATGGACATCGTGCACAGCCACGCTGTGAAGAACGAGGTGGAAGGACTCGGCAACTTGGCAGGTGATCCCAACCAGTATTTCTATCCCGGCGACCGCCATGAACATCCCGCATGGGACAGTCTGTGCTTCGATTATGGCAAGGACGAGGTGATCCATTTCCTGCTGTCCAACTGCAAGTATTGGCAAGAGGAATACCACTTCGACGGCTTCCGTTTCGACGGCGTGACGTCCATGCTCTATTACAGCCACGGATTGGGTGAGGCTTTCACCAATTATGGCGACTATTTCAACGGACACGAAGACGACAACGCCATCTGTTACCTCACGCTTGCCAACAAGTTGATACACGAAGTGAACCCGCATGCCATCACCATCGCTGAGGAAGTGAGTGGAATGCCGGGCTTGGCAGCCAAGTTTGAAGACGGAGGCTACGGGTTCGACTACCGCATGGCGATGAACATACCCGACTTCTGGATCAAGACCATCAAGGAACTGCCCGATGAGCAATGGAAACCGAGCAGCATCTTCTGGGAGGTGAAGAACCGGCGTTCTGACGAGAAGACCATCAGCTATTGTGAGAGTCATGACCAGGCACTGGTAGGCGACAAGACGATCATCTTCCGCCTGATTGATGCCGACATGTATTGGCACTTCAAGCGCGGAGATGAGAACGACACCGTGCATCGCGGCATTGCCCTGCACAAGATGATACGCCTGGTGACGGCGGCAGCCATCAACGGTGGCTATCTCAACTTCATGGGCAACGAGTTCGGACATCCTGAGTGGATCGACTTCCCCCGTGAAGGCAACGGATGGAGCCACAAGTATGCACGCAGGCAGTGGAACTTGGTGGACAACCCAGACCTCGACTATCATTATCTCGGTGATTTCGACAAGGCGATGCTGCGTGTCATCAAGGGCGAGAAGAACTTCAACCGCACGCCAGTGCAAGAGATATGGCACAACGACGGCGACCAGATACTCGCATTCATGCGGGGTGACCTCATCTTTGTGTTCAACTTCAATCCCGTGAAATCGTTTGCCGACTATGGTTTCCTTGTGCCTACAGGTTCCTACGACGTGGTGCTCAACACCGACGACGTGGCATTTGGAGGCAACGGACTGGCGGACGACAAGGTGATGCACCTCACGAACTATGATCCGCTTTATGTAAACCAACATAAGGAATGGCTTAAACTCTATATACCCGCCCGCTCGGCGGTGGTATTGAAACGTAACTAAAATGTCAAATAATTCCACACGCAGCAACATCAGCACCACGACTGTCAAGGTCGTGAGTGCTGTTGTTTTCTGTACGTTCACCTTTTTATATTTATATCTATACCAGGCAGACCTGCTCTATATGGGGCAGCACATTCTGTCGGATGGAGCCACTTCTTACAATGCCTTGGTTGGCGCCATACTGATCACCCTCGTGTTGCAGTTGCTCCAATTGGTTATATGCGGATTTATGCACGTGTCCCATTCGGCAATTGCCCTCACGTGGTTCCCTTCATTCCTGATCCTGACCGTCATCACCGACATCAGTCCCGACATCGACAAGAGCTTCAGTTTTGGCGGTTGGCTGTTCGCAGTACCGCTATTGCTTGCCGTTTGGTTTGGCGTCACATGGACCATCACTAAGGCTGAAAACTTCGACACACGCGAGTCGGCACACCCCTTGTTGTCTCGACAGATGTGGGTGAACAGTCTCGCCATGCTCCTGATGATCCTTTTCACGTGCACATGGAGCAACGGCAATGACGTGCTGCACTACCGCTTGCAGACAGAACGATGCATAAGAGATGGTGATTACGAGGCAGCACTCGACTGCGGAAAAAGTGCCATGGCAAACGACAGCAGTCTCACGATGCTCAGGGCTTATGCCTTGTCGTGCGAGGGACGTCTGGCAGACAGTCTGTTTGTCTATCCCGTGTGTGGTGGCAGCCGCATGCTTCTGCCCGATGGCATCACCACCAAGAGCATGACCATCCCTGCCCAACAGATACGCAAGCACTACCGCCAGCGAAAGAGTCAGGTAGACTATCTGCTGATGTCGCTTCTGCTCGACAAGAAGATCGACCAGTTTGCACGCACAATACGTCATTATTATCCGCTCGACACCACCATGCCGCGCCATTACCGCGAGGCGCTGGTGCTCTACACGCATTTGCGCAGCAATCCCGTGGTCATCTATCATGAGTCTGTGATGGATGCCGACTATAAGGATATGACAGAGTTGGCACACAGCTCAAACCCGGCAGAGCGCGAGAGTATGGTGCGCGATGCTTATGGCAACACCTATTGGTGCTATTATTTTTACACAAAGAAGTAACTTCCGTATACAACAAAAGGTTCTGGGACAAGCATTGTCTGCCAGAACCTTTTGTCGTATATAGCTGTTCGGGGTATCAGAGTACGGGAGCAAGCAGATGCGCGAACCATCCCACAAACCGCTTCCATGGAGAACGGAAGCGCCTCCAACTTTCTGGAGTGAGCTTAAACGAGTCTCGCTTGTCGCACTCAAACATGTCGCTCAGTTCCTTGGTCGTACACGGGTCAACGATCACCGCATTTTCCTCGTAGTCGAAACGCAGGCTTCTTGAATTGAGATTCGCACTGCCCACCGTGCAGAACTTGCCGTCTACCATGATGATCTTGGTATGATGGAAGCCTGGTTCATACATCCACACGTTCACACCTCGCTTCATCAGTTGGTGTACATTATAGAACACGCAGTCGGGAGTGAGCGGAATGTCACTGTGCACCGACACCATCACATCCACTTTCACGCCTCTCTCCACAGCCTTGCGCAATGCTTTCTTGAGACTGTGGTTCAGCGTGAGATAGGGGTTGACGAGACGTATGCTGTCTTGGGCAAAGTTGATGGCATCCACATAGAAGCGTCTGACAATCTTGTTCGAAGTTCTTGGCTCGCGGTTGATGATACCGATCATCTTCTTTCCAACAGTAGCAGTGGTGTCTGTCTTCAATCCCGAGAAGTAGTCAGGCGTGCGATAACCACGGAAATATTGTGCGCCATGAATGTTCTGCTTGGTCACTTTCTTCCACATGCTAAGGAAGATATGTTGCAGAGTGTTGACTTCTTCTCCCTCTATCCGGCAGTGCATGTCGCGCCAGGCGCCCACTTGTTCCGTGCCGTTGATGTAATAGTCTGCCACATTCATGCCGCCCGTATAGGCGATTTTGCCGTCGATAACCACAATCTTACGGTGGTCTCTGTGAAACACGTGGTTGAGCCACGGGAAGCGGATGGGGTCAAACTCATAGATTTCTATACCTCTACCACGCAGTTCCTTGATGTGTCTCTTGCGCAGCGGACGATTGTTGGAGTCGTTGCCAAACCCGTCAAACAACGCACGCACTTCCACTCCCTCTTTGCTTTTGGCAGCCAATAGGTCGAACAGGGCATTGGCTATCGAGTCGTTGCGGAAGTTGAAATATTCGAGATGCACACTGGAGCGTGCCTCGCGGATGGCTTTGAACAGGTCGTCAAACTTCTCGCTTCCGTTCATCAGCAGTGCAACGCTGTTGTCATGCGAGAATGTTACGCCTTCGTTCCGCATGGCGCGAACAATCAAGGAGTCGCTCGTCTGTGCACGTGCAGCCATGCCCGCGACCATAACGAATGCCGCTATCATGTATTGCTTCATCCTTTTCTTGCTTTCTTGCTTACTCGGATTATACCATACATGAATAGTGGTCGACCACGCCCAAGAGGTGACGCTCCTTGTCTACCACAAGCACGGTGTGAATCTTGTATTTGTGCATGATCTGCTGTATCTGCGCAATCTTCATATCCGGCTGTACAAGCTTTGGCGTGGAGGTCATGATGTCGTTCACGGTCTTGTTGAAGAACTCAGCCTGCCATTTCTCCATAGCACGGCGGATGTCACCGTCGGTGATCAGTCCGATAACCTTGCCGTCTTCAAGGGATACACCCAGTCCGAGCTTACCTTTGCTCACATGGATGATGGCTTCGCCCAGGTTCATTTCCTTGGGGATGACAGGAAGGTCATTGGTGCGCATCACGTCTTCAGCTGTGGTAAGCAGGCGCTTGCCCAACTCTCCGCCTGGATGGAACTGTGCAAAATCACGCGGTTTGAAGTCACGCACGGTCATCAGTGCTACGGCAAGGGCATCACCCATCGCCAATGCAGCCGTCGTGCTGCTGGTGGGAGCGAGGTTGAGCGGACAAGCTTCGCGCTCCACTTTCACCGTGATATGCGCTTCCGAATACTTGGCAAGAAGCGATTGCGGATTGCCTGTCATAGATATAATAGGTACGTGCATGTGACGTAGTTGCGGCACAAAACGCAACAGTTCGTCGGTCTGACCGCTGTTGCTCAAGGCAAGCACCACGTCTTCTGGAGTCATCACGCCAAGGTCTCCATGATAGATGTCGAGGGGATTGGTAAAGAAAGCGGGCGTGCCGGTGCTCGAAAGCGTGGCTGCAATCTTGGCGCCTACGTTTCCGCTCTTGCCCACACCCGTAACGATAATCTTTCCTTTACATTCATACATCATCCTCACCGCCTTGTCGAAGTTGTCGTCCAACTGCGGAATCAGGTCTGCCACGGCCTGTGCCTCTTCTTTCAGGCATTGTGTGGCATAGCTTTTCACGCGGGATAGTCTTTGTTCTATTTCGTTCATGGATGTTCTGCGATTATTCTTCCAAAAGTTTTCCGATCAGGTTGTCGAGTTTGGGCAGTTCGAGCATGTTGGCGGCATCGCTCAGTCCTTGGTCTGGATTGGGGTGCACCTCAAAGAAATAACCTGTGGCTCCGAATGCCTTTGCTGCCAATGCCATGGCAGGGACAAAGCGCCGGTCGCCTCCTGTCTTGCCGTTGCTTCCACCCGGACGCTGCACGCTATGGGTGCAGTCCATGATTACACGGGGTACGATGTCGAGCATATCGGGGATATTGCGGAAGTCCACCACGAGGTTATTATAGCCGAAACTGTTGCCGCGCTCGGTGAGCCACACCTCAGAGGCACCACTGTCCTTTGCCTTTTCCACGGGATAGCGCATGTCTTGCCCACTCAGGAATTGTGCCTTCTTGATATTCACAGTCTTCCCTGTGCGTGCTGCAGCCACAAGTAAGTCGGTCTGACGGCATAGGAAAGCCGGTATTTGGATCACGTCAACCACCTCGCCCACAGGTTGTGCCTGACAGCTCTCATGGATGTCGGTGAGCACTTTCAGGTTGTATTTGCCCTTTATGTCTGCCAACATCTGAAGTCCCTTGTCTAACCCAGGACCCCGAAATGAATGAATGGAAGTGCGGTTGGCTTTGTCGAACGAAGCCTTGAAGATGATGTCTATGCCATACTTCTTGTTGAGTCTCACCAGTTCTGCCGCTACGGTGTCGAGCAGTTCTGCCGATTCTATGACGCATGGCCCTGCTATAAATATAGGATTCATAAAATCTCAAACGTGTTTTAATATGCAAAGTTATCTATATTTGTCTGTTTTTCCAAAGTTTTAACAGATTTTACGGAGGGATTTCAAAAAGACGAAGATTTATTTGGTGCGTATGTCGGATGTGTATACCTTTGCAGCCGTTAATTAGAAACAGTCTGGGTGAAAGTCCTGCTGTGGATTATTAATAGTCAGAAATATAAAGAAAAACAGAATGAAAAAAGTATTCATGAGCCTTGCAGTGGCTCTCGTATCAGTGTGCGCAAGTGCGCAAGTGTACGTAGGTGGTACCGTTGGTATCTCAAGTAACAAAATTGGTGATGGCGATAGCAAAGTTGCCTACAAGTTCTTGCCAGAGATTGGCTACCAGTTCAACCAGCAGTGGTCTGCCGGTATCGAATTCGGTCTTCAGAAGGGCAACCCTTGTACCATTACTTCAGTTGGTGAATCTACCACTTACACTGTAGCTCCTTACGTTCGCTACAACTTCGTTAACTCCAAGCTCTTCGATGTATTCGTTGAGGGTACTGTAGGTTATGGTCACGTTTCTAAGATTGACACAGACAAATTTGAGATTGGCGTAAAGCCAGGTGTAGCTCTCAACTTGAGCGACAAGTTCAGCCTCATCACTAAGGTTGGTTTCCTCGGCTATAGAGCTAGCAGCCCAAGTGTTGGCAGCACTTCTTCTACATTCGGTCTTGACCTTGATGGCAACAACATCCAGTTCGGTGCTATCGTGAAGTTCTAAGCCAACGAAGTATTAGAAGAATAAAGAGCGTGCGCTTTTCCATGTGGAGAGGCGCACGCTTTATTTATGCTTATTGCTGTGGAGGCGATGACAGTTGCCGCCCTACAAGTATGACGAAGCCCGAAGACTATTCCGCAAAGGCAAGCACGTCGTTCACAAACTTGTCCATCTGTGGCGTAGAGATGCGTTTCATCCGCCAATGGCGCACCAGTTTGTTGACCACGAAATAGATGCCGCACAGACAGGCACCGCCGCCAAGGCTCATCAGCAACGGCAGTGCGCCATTGACAAATGCCTGCGCCACGATAACCGGGATGATGAGCAAGAAACCGTAGATGGTGTATTTCTTGCGCAAGTCGGCATCGGAGTCTATGATTGCCTGCTTGTCGAAGAGGTAATCGTTGAGTTCCTCTTCGGTGATGCCATAGTCTTCCAACTTCGGAAACTGCGGGTTTTCCTTGTTTCGCTGCATCTTGTCGGTGACACTATGCTCGAAATCGTCAATGATAATATCCATTTTTAGTGTGTCTAAAGTGAGTAATACCAATACTTCCTTTATTCTTCCGCCACCTTATATTGCCGCATGGCTCCGAGCAGGAAGTTGTTTTCCGACTTGGTGCCGACGGTGATGCGAAGGCAGTTGCCGCAGAGTTTCACGCGGTTGCGGTTGCGCACGATAATGCCGTCCTCGATCAGATAACGGTAGATGTCATTGGCATCCGTCATCTTCGCCAGGAAGAAGTTGGCATCTGTGGGGTATACCTTCTCGCAGGCGGGCAGTTCGGCAAAGGCAGCCATCATGCGGGCACGCTCCTGGTTGAGCATTTTCACCCAGCGCACCACCTCCATCGGGTCACCCAGCATCTCGTTCGCCATGTTCTGCGTGAGCAGGTTCACATTGTAGGGATATTTCACCTTGTTGAACAAACCGATGATGTCTGTACTGGCAAATGCCATGCCCAGTCGGATGCCTGCGCAAGCCCACGCCTTACTCATCGTGTTGAGGATGATGATGTTGGGATATTGTGCCAGCTCGCCACGGAACGTAGGTTCGGAAGAGAAGTCGCTGTAAGCCTCATCAAGCACCACGATGCCGTCGAAACCGTTGAGCACCTTGATGATCTCATCGCGGTTGAGGGCATTGCCGGTAGGGTTGTTGGGCGAGCAGAGCCACACCACCTTGGTATGGCGGTCGCAGGCAGCCAGCAGACGGTCGGCATTCAGTTGGTAATCATCGTCGAGCAACACGGGGCGGTAGAGCACATCGTTGACGTCGGCACACACGCGGTACATGCCGTAGGTGGGTTCTATCGCCACCACATTGTCGATTTGCGGACGACAGAAGATGCGGTATACCAAGTCTATCGCCTCGTCACTGCCGTTGCCGAGAAAGATGTTTTCCACGGCTACGCCCTTGATGCTGGACAGCTTCGCCTTCAAGTCAAGTTGCAGCGGGTCGGGGTAGCGGTTGTAGGGGTTGTTATACGGGTTCTCGTTGGCATCGAGAAACACCCGTGCCGTCTTTCCTTTATATTCATCGCGTGCGCAACTGTATGGTTCCAGTCGCCATATGTTCGGGCGCACCAATTCTTTGAGTTCCTTCATTCTTGCGTTTCTTATATATATAATAAGGTGAAACCAGGACTATTCCAGTCCCAGTTCCTTCATTCTCACGGTCATCGCATTCTTGTGGGCATCGAGCATCTCACCGGCAGCCATCACTTCCACGGCATGTCCGATGCTGGCGATGCCTTGCTCATCGAGGTGCTGGAAGGTGATCTTGCGGTTGTAGCTGTCGAGGTTCACACCATTGTAAGCGAGCGCATAGCGGTGCGTGGGTAGTGTATGGTTGGTGCCGCTGGCATAGTCGCCGGCACTTTCGCAGGCATATTTGCCGAGAAACACGCTGCCAGCATTAATGACGCGTGCTGCCAACTGCTCATAGTCGTCTGTGGCGATAATGAGATGTTCGGGGGCATAACTGTTGCTCAGTTCGATAGCTTCGTCTGTATCGTGTACGAGGATTAATTTGCTGTTCTCTAAGGTCTTCGCTGCTATCTCCTTGCGCGGCAGTTGAGCCAACTGATGGTCTACTTCCTCCTGCACCTTCATGAGAGTCTGCTCAGATGTGGTGATGAGGAACACCTGTGAGTCGATGCCGTGCTCTGCCTGTGAAAGCAGGTCGGCAGCGACAAATTCCGCATCACTGTGTTCGTCTGCAATAACGCATACTTCAGACGGACCGGCTGGCATGTCGATGGCCACATCGTGGAGCGACACCTGCTGCTTGGCAGCCATCACATACTGGTTGCCCGGACCGAAGATTTTGTATACCTTCGGCACCGACTCTGTGCCGTAAGCCATCGCACCGATGGCCTGCACGCCACCCGCCTTATAGATGCGGTTCACGCCGGCTATCTTGGCTGCCATCAGGATGGCAGGGTTCACTTTTCCTTCACGGTTGGGCGGTGTGCAGAGCACAATCTCGCTACAGCCTGCAATCTTGGCAGGGGTGGCGAGCATGAGCACGGTGGAGAAGAGGGGAGCGGTGCCACCTGGAATGTAGAGTCCCACCTTTTCTATCGCCACACTTTTCTGCCAGCACAAGACACCCGGAGCGGTCTCCACCTTGTCGCCATTGAAATGCTGGGCATGGTGAAACTTCTCGATGTTGTGGTGGGCGAGCACGAGAGCCTGCTTCAGATCATCGCTCACGAGGCGCTCGGCTTCTTCCATCTCTTCAGCAGAGACAGCAAGCTGGTGCAGATGCGCATGATCGAACTTCTCTTCATATTCGCGTACGGCCTGGTCGCCGCGGTTCTTCACGTCTTCGAGAACTGACGCCACCGTGGCGTTCAGCTGTGAAACGTCGAGGTGTGGACGCTTCACCAGATTCTCCCATTCATTTCTTTTCGGGTATCTTATGATGTTCATCTTGGTGTTTGTTAGTATTTGTCGTATATTAAAGTATCATCTTTTCGATTGGGGTGACAAGGATGCCCTGGGCACCGAGTTCTTTCAGCTTGCCGATGATCTCCCAGAAGCGCTTCTCGTCGAGCACGGTATGGATAGAACACCACTCGTCGTCTGCCAGCGGGATGATGGTGGGCGACTTGATGCCGGGCAGTACGGCGGTGATTTCCTTCACCTTGTCCTTGGGCGCATTCATCATCACATACTTCTTGTCCTGTGCCGAACGCACTGCGCTGAAGCGGAACAGCATCTCGTTGAGGATGGCGTGCTTCTCGTCGTCCATATTCCAGTTTGCCACGAGCACCGCCTCGCTCTGCATCACCACCTCCACTTCACGAAGGTTGTTGCTCACGAGCGTAGAACCAGAACTCACGATATCGAAGATGCCATCTGCCAGACCGATGCCAGGGGAGATCTCCACACTGCCGGTGATCACATGGATATCTGCCTTGATGCCGTTCTTGTCCATGAACTTGCGCAGAATGTTGGGGTAGGAGGTGGCTATCTTCTTGCCGTTGAACCATTGCAGGCCAGTGTAGTTGATTTCCTTGGGGATGGCGAGCGAGAGGCGGCACTTGCTGAAGCCGAGATGCTCTATGATTTGCGCGTCTTCACCGCGCTCCACGAATTCGTTGAGACCCACGATGCCGATGTCTGCCACACCGCCTGCCACGCTCTGCGGAATGTCGTCGTCGCGGAGGTAAAGCACTTCGAGGGGGAAGTTGGAAGATTGTACGAGCAGCGTTCGCTTAGACGCGCTCACCTTGATGTCTGCCTCTGAAAGCAGATTCATCGTGTCGTCGAAAAGACGACCCTTAGATTGAACAGCGATACGTAACATATATATCTAATAATTATAAAAAATCAATGCAAAAGTAACGCTTTCGCCCGTATTCTGCAAGAAATACACTACTTTTGTAGCCCGGAAATATACTTACGACCTGTTTCTCTGTCAAAAGGTCACCTATTCAAGTCATTGTCATGCAACAATTCTTATATGGGGGCATGCTTGCCCTGCTCTTGATATCCGCATCCTGCCAACAGCGCAAAGCGCCCACCACCACTCCTTGGGGCACAGTGATCGGCGACACCGCGGTAGACACTGGCGTGTTCTCGCTCGACGACATCGTGAACAACGGCGAAATGATTGTGCTCACTCTGTCGGGTCCCGACACTTACTACGACTACCACGGCAAGGCGCTGGGCGACCAATACCTGCTCTGCGAGAAGTTTGCCCAACAGTTGGGCGTGTCGGTGCGTGTGGATGTCTGCACCGACACCACCGAGATGGTGCGCCGCCTGAAGCAAGGCGAAGCCGACCTCATCGGTTGTCTCGTCGACAAAGGGTTGCTGCAGCGGGCTGGACTTGTGGCTTGCGGTGCGGGCAACGACAGCACCCGGTGGGCAGTGAGGGCTGACAGCCGCGAACTGGCACAGGCGCTCGACAATTGGTATACGCCAAAGATGCTCGCCGACGTGCAGCAAGAGGAAAACTATCTGCTCTCATCCCGCAGCGTGAAGCGCCACGTCTATTCGCCCATGCTCAACGGAGCTGCCGGCATTATCTCCAAATACGACGGACTCTTCAAGCGCTATGCCTCCATCGCGCGCATAGACTGGCGACTGATGGCAGCCCAGTGCTATCAGGAATCATGTTTCGACCCCAATGCCGTGTCGTGGGCTGGGGCTCGCGGACTGATGCAGATCATGCCGACCACAGCCGACCATCTGGGTTTGCCACGTTCGATGATGCACGACCCCGAAGCCAACATTGCCGCTTCGGCACGTTATATGGCAGAGATGGGAGCAAAGTTCAGAGATGTGCCGAGTGCAGAGCAGCGCATGTATTATGCCTTGGCATGCTACAACGGCGGTTACCACCACATCCGTGATGCCATGGCACTGGCACGCAAGCAGGGACGCGACCCGTATCGTTGGGACGACGTGGCACAACAAGTGCTCAACCTGTCTTCGCCGCAATACTATCGCGACCCTGTGGTGAAATACGGTTACATGCGTGGCACGGAAACGGTCAACTATGTGGCGCGTATCCGTGAACGCTACGAGCAGTATCGCGGCAAGACGGGCGGTGGAGGTTCGTTCGGCATCGGCTCGGGAGGCAGCAATGCCGAGCCGCACAAAGCCACTCACCGCCACAAATATAAAATCTGACCATCCGCCACACATGTGCACTTTAAAATGAAGTAGTACTTCGTTGGGCAATGAAGTAGTACTTCGATGGCGGATGAAGTAGTACTTCGATGGCGGATGAAGTCAGGAACGCTTTTCCTGGGTAGTATAGTTATCTAGTAAAGACATAACGAGACAGTAAAGTTATTCAGTAAAAGGAC
Organism: Lachnospiraceae bacterium; assembly: GCA_963654295.1. Classification (GTDB taxonomy): domain Bacteria; phylum Bacteroidota; class Bacteroidia; order Bacteroidales; family Bacteroidaceae; genus Prevotella. The sequence continues at coordinate 53,136 of CAVJZZ010000007.1, forward strand.
AAGAAAAGTGTAAAGTAAAATCAGGTAAAGTCAAAGGTAGCACCTCGACCGCAGATGAGTATAGCCTCGGAGCCCCATGAGTATAACCTCAAGGGCTCATGAGGTTAACCTCGTTGGCGGATGAGGTTAACCTTGTTGATAATTTACGTGTAAGCCGAGAGCAGAGCCAAACCACATTTGAGCTATGCCGAGGCGCATCGGTAAATGCGGACATTACTCCGAATTAAGAAAAAATAAGCATTTTAAGTATTCGCAAATTTGCGAATACGAGAGAACATGATTACTTTTGCATTATGCAAATAGAATTCGACAAAGAATATCTGCGTGACCTGTATCAAACAGGTAAAACAAGCGATAAGAAACATCGATTTCAGCCTCAAGTTATCAAGGGATATAAAAAGGCTATTGATGTATTGAAAATGTCAAGACGAATTGAAGATTTGTTCCCATTCAAAGGTCTAAACTTTGAAGTTTTACAAGGCGATAAAATAGGATTGTGTTCGGTTAGAGCAAATGGGCAATATCGTGTAGAATTTAAGGTGAGAACAATCGGCGATGAACAGATTATTACAGTTTGTCTTATTTTAGAGTTAAGTAATCATTATAAATAGTAGCGAAATATGAATAAGATATATAATCCTTACGACTTGGAGCCTTTTGAGCCAACTCACCCTGGGGAGCTTTTAGGTGACGAATTAGAAGCACGCGGTATAACACAACGAAAATTTGCCGACACGATTGGCATCTCTTGTTCTGTTCTTAATGAAATAATAAAAGGAAAACGCCCTATTACTCCAGAATTAGCTTTTAAGATAGAAGCTGCTACAAATACAAAGGCTTATATTTGGGTCGAACTTCAAACCCAATATAACTATTGGACAGCCAAGAAGAGCCCCAAACTCTCCAGCCTATTAGACCAAATACGTAAGTCTGTTGCGATACTTTAGGAAGTTTACAATAAATGCGGGCATTAGTCCGCATTTATTGTAACTTGACCATTCATCAAGAGAGGTAAAATTCTTTGCCAAATTGGGAAATTCGGGCAAGCCAAAGCAAATCTTTAACATGATATAACAAGGATCGGACAAAGGTTTTGCGACACGTTGCCCATCTCTCAAATCAACAATCCTCAGCTACTGAATATCAAACAGTTGAAGTCCTGTTATGAGTATATATAGGTGGGAAATCACCGGAGTTGGATATCATTAATGCTTTTCAGCTGTCCGAACTCGCTGGCGAGTCCACCCTCGCTAGTCTCCTTATAGAGGGAGGGAAGGTCGTGGCCCGTACGCTTCATCACTTGCACCACCTTGTCGAACGACACGCGGTGGTTGCCGTCGCTGAAGGCAGCATAGAGGTTGGCGTCAAGAGCACGTGTGGCAGCAAAGGCATTGCGCTCTATGCAGGGAATCTGGACGAGTCCGCACACAGGGTCGCACGTCATGCCCAGGTGATGTTCCAGTCCCATTTCAGCCGCATACTCTATTTGCGACGGACTGCCGCCAAACAGTTGGCACACGGCAGCCGAAGCCATGGCACACGCCACGCCCACTTCACCTTGGCATCCCACATCGGCACCCGAGATCGAAGCGTTTTCCTTGACGATGTTGCCCACCAGTCCGGCTGTGGCTATGGCATGGAGAATCTTGGTATCGTTGAATTCATGCCACCTCTGACAATGATAGAGCACAGCCGGCAGCACACCGCAAGCCCCACAGGTGGGAGCAGTGACGATGGTGCCTCCCGAAGCGTTCTCTTCGCTCACGGCAAGCGCATAGGCATTCACCATGCCTCGCGTCTGCAATTCACGCTTGTAGCCCGACGCCTTCACATAGTAGGTGGGTGCCTTGCGCATGAGGTTAAGCGGTCCGGGCAGTCGTCCTTCGTGGTTGAGACCGCGCACCACAGACTCTTTCATGCTCGTCCACACGGTCTGCAGATAGTCCCAGATGTCGTTTTCCTCGCACATATCCACATATTCCCAATAGTTGCGGCCACTGTCGTAGCACCAGTTCATGATTTCCGTCATGGTAGACATGTCGTAGACGGGTTCACGCTCAAACATATCGTGAGGCTTCCCTTCCGAGAGGGCACCTCCACCTATGCTGTAGACGGTCCATTCCGTGGTGACGTTGCCATCGTTGTCTTTTGCCGCAAACTTCATGCCGTTGGGGTGGAAGGGCAGAAAGACATCAGGTCGCCAGATGATGCTGACAGGAGCCTTGGGTTTGAGCACGTCTTCAATGGCGCGGTCGGTCATATGTCCGCGACCGGTGGCGGCAAGACTTCCGTAGAGTGTCACCTCGAAGGTAGCAGCCTCGGGATGCTGGTCGAGGAAGATCTTCGCAGCCTTTTGTGGTCCCATGGTGTGGCTGCTGGAGGGACCTTTGCCGATGCGATAGAGTTCTTTGAGTGATTTCATGTTGTGTTGTTTACCAGAATTTGTTTTGTTCTGCGTTATATTCAAACCCCGCTTGGGCAAGTTTCTCCTCAAGGGCTTTGCGTTCCACGCCCATATCGTCGCACAATTCGTCGAGCGAAGCATAGTTGTCACGGAGCAGCATGTTGACTGCAGAGAAGAGTATCATGGGGTCTTCAGGTAATTTTTCCATTCTCTATAAATAATAATGTTATTCTGATTCTGCAAAATGTGATAGGATGGGCGTTAATCCAAAGCAAAATTAGAACTATTCTGCAAGCTGTGCAAGAAAAGGCGTTCCTAATTTCACAATAATCCGCGGTTTTTGTTGCTCCTCTCGATAATTGGTCGTATCTTCGCCACAAAAAAAGATGGCATACAAAGAAGATACGTGGCTGCTCAACTATGCCCGCCTGATGGCGTATGTGGTGGAGCACAAGCAACTGCCCGACAAGAAGAAGGTGGAAAACAGAGGCTTGCTGAACTGGTGGAAGTATAACATGAAACTGGTGAAGCAGGGGAAGATGGATTCCACCCGGTGCCAGATGCTGGAGATACTGAGCAACGCACGGATGTTTCACGGACTGTTCTACGCAGAGAAAGATGCGGAACAAGCGGACTGAAAAAGTGATGACATTGCCACAATATGTGTTCTAAAAGCTTTTATTGTGGCGGATGTTTGGCACATCAAGTAAAATAGTGTAAATTTGCACAAAGAATTCGTTTTGAGAAGAGAATTGTACAAATAATAATCGATAGTATATGCATATAGACAAACTGCACCCGCGTGTGAAGCGCTGGGCGCTGGTGGGTTGTTGTTGCAGCTGTCTGACCGTTTCTGCCCATGCCGCAATGCAGGCAGACAGCGTGATGACAACACAGGCAAACGTTTCGGTCGGCAAGAAAGTAATTCAGGGTAAAGTGTTCGACGGAAACGACAATGAACCCATGGTGGGTGTCACCGTAATGGTAGAAGGCACGACAAACGGCGTGACAACCGATGTGGATGGAAAGTTCTCCTTGCCGGTAACGGGCAAGGGTACCATCATTTTCAGCTTTGTAGGTTACAAGAAGACCTTGATGAAATATGACGGCAGAAACACCCAGGCGTTCTCACGCGTGGTGATGAAGTCTGACGCGCTCGACATTAAGGACGTGGTGGTCACCGGTATCTACCGCCGCCGCAAAGACAGTTTCACGGGTTCTTCATCATCGTTTAACGGAGAGGAACTCAAGAGCGTGGGCGCACAGAACGTGCTGCAGAGCCTAAAGACCCTTGACCCCTCGTTCAAGATTGTGGAAAACAACCTCACCGGATCCAACCCGAACAAGACACCCGATGTAGAGATAAGGGGAAAGTCGAGTGTGGCAGGACTCAAGGAAGAGTATGGCACCGACCCCAACCAACCACTGTTCATCCTCGACGGCTTCGAGACAACACTCGAAACGGTGATGAACCTCAACATGAACCGTGTAGCTTCGGTGACGCTCTTGAAGGATGCCGCCTCTACAGCCATCTACGGATCGAAGGCTGCCAACGGCGTTGTAGTGATTGAGACCAAGGCACCCACCAAGGGACAGCTGCAGATATCCTATAAAGGCGACTTCAGCCTTGAGTTCGCCGACCTGTCTGACTATAATTTAATGAACGCGCGCGAGAAGCTGGCGTTTGAAGAACTGGCAGGTGTGTATAAAGATACCACCAACGACCCGTTCAACCAGATCAAACTCGACAACCTGCGCAATTCCCGCCTGCGCGACATCGAGCAGGGCGTAGACACCTATTGGCTCAGTGTGCCGCTCCGTACGGGTTTCACGCATAAGCACAATGTGTATGCCGAGGGTGGTGAGAACAACATCCGCTATGGCATCGGACTGAACTACGGAATGGTCAACGGCGTGATGAAGGGCAGCGACCGCCAGACCTTGGGCGGCAACCTCGACCTCATCTACCGCACAGGCAAGTTCCAGTTCAGCAACAAGTTGACCATCGACTATCTGGAGACCAACGACCCCACGGTGACGTTCGATGAATATGCCAACGCCAATCCCTACTACCGCAAATACGGAACAGACGGCAAGATCAGCAAATATCTCTATTATCCCGAAGACGGACTGAACGACAACCCGGTGAGCAACCCGTTGTGGAACGCCCATCTGAACAACTATGACAAGGGACAGAGGTTCGGTTTCACCAACAACTTCATTGCCGAATGGTTCGCCACACCCGACCTGCGTCTGCGCGGCAAGTTTGGCATCACCAAATATGACGACACGCAAGACGAGCGCCTCTCGCCCGAGCACACGCAGTTTGACGACAAAGACGAGACGCAGAAGGGACTCTACACCCACTCGCTGCAAAAGTATCTTTATTATGAAGGCGACGTGTCTGCCACCTACGGACGGCTCTTTGCCGACAAGCATCAGGTGAACGCCGTGCTGGGCTTCAACTTCAGCAACACCAACAGCAAGACCAACGGCTACTCCGCTACGGGATTCACCGACGACCAGTTCTCCGCACCATCGTTTGCCAACAACTATCCCGAGGGCGGCAAGGCAAACTACAGCGAGAGCGTGAAGCATGCTGCCAGCTTCTACCTGAACGGCGGCTATGCCTACGACAACCGCTACCTGCTCGACTTCAACCTGCGCAGCGACGGCGCCAGCATGTTCGGCACCGACAACCGATTCCGCACAACATGGTCGGTGGGTCTGGGATGGAACATACACAAGGAATCGTGGATGCAGAAGAACAACTTGTTCCAGCTGCTCAAGCTCCGCGCATCGGTCGGCAACCCCGGCAACCAGAACTTCTCCGCCTACCAGGCATACACTACGTATGTCTTCAACAGCTTGATGACCAATGTCTTCGGCACTGGCGTGGTCATCAATGCCTTGGGAAACAAGGAACTGGCATGGCAGGAGACCATCAACTATAACTTCGGGGCAGACATCACGACCTTCAACAACCGCCTCAACCTGACGCTCGACTATTACATCAAGAATACCGACCCGCTGCTCGCCGTCATCACGACGCCCGGCTCTATGGGCGTGACCAGCGAAGCCCTCAACGCCGGCAAGCAGAAGACACGCGGATGGGAAGCTACCGTGAAATTCTCGCCCATCTACATGCCCGAGCACCGCATCAACTGGAATATCTCGCTTTCCGCCACACATTCGAAGTCGGAATATGCTGATATAGGCAATGCCTTCAGCGCCCTCAATGAGAGCGGTAAGACTTCGCTCCACAGCACCACACGATATTATGACGGCGGTTCGCCAACCGCCATCTGGGCTGTGCGCTCAGCCGGCATAGACCCCGCTACAGGCAAAGAACTGTTTATCAAACGCGACGGCAGCTATTCGTTCACCTATGACACCGATGATGAAGTGGTGTGCGGTGACACGGAACCCGACGTGGAAGGCTTGCTCGGCACCAACTTCTACTACAAGGGTTTTACGTTCAGTTGCTATTTCCGCTACCAAGTTGGCGGACAGGAGTTTAACAGCTCACTGTTCGACAAAGTGGAGAACATCGGAACCGAAGAGGTATACAACAACCAGGACCGCCGTGCACTCTACAACCGCTGGAGCATCAACAACCGCAACGCACAGTTCAAAGGCATCTCGCTGGTGCAAAAGACCGACAAGTCATCGCGCTTTGTGATGGACGACAACACGCTGACACTCGAAAGCGTCAACATCGGCTATGAGTTCCCGCTGTCGGTAGCCAAGAAACTCGGCATGCAGGCACTCTCCGTACAAGCCAACATGAACGACATCTTCCGCTGGTCGACCATCAAGGCAGAGCGAGGTATCGACTATCCGTATGCCCGCACGGTGTCGTTCTCAGTAGGTGCAACATTCTAACACAGTCCACAACAATGAAAAAGATACTATATACCATAGCCCTCATCGGTTGCACGCTGCTCTCTTCGTGCGACAGCTGGCTGGAAGTGAAACCATACGACAAGATATCCGAAGACGAACTCTTGCAGTCGGAAGAAGGATATCAGAAGATGCTCAACGGAATCTATATCGACCTCAACACCGACGCCCTCTACGGAAAGACGCTCTCGGTGGAAATGATCGAAGTGATGGGTGGTGCCTATACCATCGGTTCGGATGCCAGCGTATGGGGAAACTACAAGGATCTCGCCAACTACGAATATGCCACGGAGTATTGGAGCGACCGTCTGGACCAGACATGGAACAAGGCGTATGCCCTAATCCTGAACTGCAACAACATCCTGCAGAACATCGACAACCAGCAGAACCTCTTCTCTGACGGCAACTACTATATTATAAAAGGTGAAGCCATGGCACTCCGCGCCATGCTGCATTTCGACATGCTGCGCCTGTTCGGTCCCGTATACAGCAAGGACAGCGACAAAGAGGCTATACCTTATTATACCAAGCAGACCAACACTCCGGAAGAAATACTGACCGCACGGCAAGTGGCTGAGAAGGTGGTGGCAGACTTGGAAGAAGCCCGCACGCTGCTCGCCAACGACCCCGTGCGCACACAGGGCACGCTGATGAGCGGCAGCACAGACGGCAGCAGCAACTTCCTGCGCTACCGTGCCTTGCGTCTCAACTATTATGCAGTAGAGGCTTTGTTGGCACGCGTCAACCTGTATATCGGCAACAAGAGTGATGCATACAAATATGCCACCGATGTGATCAAGGCATCAGACTCCGGCATCTTCCCCTTCGTGGACAAGAGTCTGGTGACAGGTTCTCCGGCAGACCCCGACCGCATCTTCTCTTCAGAGGTGCTGTTCGCCCTGACCAATACAAGTCGCGGTAAAATCTTCTCCAACTACTTCGACCCGTCACGTCTGCCCAACTATGTGTTCCGCATGGACAACGACCTGATGGACAAGCGCATTTTCGGCGGTGCAGCCACAACCGGAGGCTACCAGGACGACTACCGCTACCGCATGGAATGGGTGGCTACGGGCAGCAACCGCTATTTCTACAAGTATCGTGACATGCAGGCATCGGGCAGCATCAAAAACACGATGATACCGATGCTCCGATTGGGCGAGATGTATCTCATCGCTGCCGAGAGCCAGAGCGACAACCTGTCGGCAGGCGTATCCTTGGTAAACACCCTTCGCCGCAACCGTGGCGTTTCGTCGTTGCAGACGCTTACGTCCGATCTGCTCAAGAACGAATATATCCGTGAGCTGTATGGCGAAGGACAGTTGTTCTATCTGTACAAGCGCCTCTATTGCGACATCATCACCTCTGCCACTTCGAGCAAGAACCCGAAGGCGAGCGACAAGGTGTTTGTACTCCCAATGCCGGATTCAGAGACAGAGAACCGATAGTAAACATTGAAAAGACAAAGAAATGAAAACTAACATACTGAAGCATTGTGTTGTCGCCGCCGCCGCACTGATCTCCCTCGCGGCTTGCAGCGAACAGACTCCAGGCGAGTTCGAGAACATAGAAGGCGTCTATTTCAACAACCGCAGCAATACAAGCGTATTGCAGGATTCCACCGATGTAACGTTTGTCTATCAGAAGGGCGACGAGATGCAGGTATCTGCTACCGTGCAACTGCTGGGGCGTCCGGCAGACAAAGACCGCAAGGTGAACGTCGTCGTCACTTCAGACGATGCCGTGGAAGGCACAGACTACACATTGCCCGAGTCCGCCGTATTGCCCGCCAACGCCACCACCTTCGATTATGTGATTACGCTGAAGCGCACGGCAGTGCTCAAAACCGCGAAGAAGCATCTGCTGCTGACACTTCAGCCAAGTGACGACTTCACGCTGCCGGTGACATCAGAGGTGACATCGAACGGCGACGAGGTGACAACACTCTCTTACCGCATCATCTTCAGCGACCAGTTTACCACCAAACCAAAGGCTTGGGAGACAGGACTGCTCGGCACGTTCACCCAACAGAAGTTCGAACTGATCTGCAAGGTGCTCGACGTAGACCCGTCGGACTTCACCGACGACACCAAGATGACTCTGCCCATGCAATCGTATATCTGTGCGGAAATGACCAGCTATGTGAGCGAGCAGAAGAGCAAGCGCGATGCAGGCGAGGCGTATGACACGGATGCGTTTGATGCCACGGGCACGCCGCTCACGTTCGAAGAATAATGACAGAAAGGAACAATGACAATGAAGAAATACATATCTGGAGCAATGGCAGTGATAGCAGCACTGTTCTGTGCAGCATGTGCACAGGACGAGGGCAACTATGACTATCACGAACTCAACGAACCGGTCATTACAGGCGTGGCAGACAGCATGTCGGTGCTCATCCACGACAGACTGGAACTCGATCCCGACATGGGAAGCAACATCACCGATACGACTGCCTACGACTATGAGTGGAAGGCTATCAACACCAGTGGTGACAACGAAGTGACCATGTTGGGTTCCTACAAGAAGTTGTCGCGCGAGGTGACGCTCGATGCCGGTGAATACAAACTTTATTTCAAGGCTACCCAGCGCAGTTCGGGACTCTTCTGGAGCAAGACATACGCTCTCACCGTAAGTGATCCGTCGTCTATGGGATGGATGGTGCTGTGCGACGACAACGGGAAGACACGACTTGACGTGGTGTCGGACATCACAGGAAAGACCTACCTCGACGTGCTGAAAGACAATGGCATGCCTGAACTGGACGGTCCTTATGCCATCCTGTACGAGCCGAACTGTGGCTACAGCGGTTCACCTTTCTACCTCTTCACCGCCAGCGGTGCCACCCGATTGTCGAAGAATAACTTCTCGTGGCAGCGCGACTACGACTTCAAATATGAAGTGGCACAGCAGCCAGACGTTGCTCCACGCACCATGGTGTGCGAACAGAACGCACTGAGCCGTGTGTTTGTGAGCGAAGGGAAAGCCCGCTATGCCCAGAATATGGGTATACAAGGTTTGTTCGGTTCGCCTGCCAACAAGGACTTCGACGCTGCACCCTACGTAGGCGTGAACATCGGAGCACAGAGCTACGTGTCGATCTACCTGCTCTACGACACCACCAACAAGCGCTTCATGGCATATTGTCCGCTGATCCAGAGTGCAGGCTTCAGTGATTCGCCCATAGAGACTATGACTGACATGGAACAGATCTGCATCGGCAGCAAGGGAGACGACATGGTTACAGGCACGGCGTTCAGTGAGTATCCCGAGGGACTCGACTTCGTCTACATGGAAAACACCAAGTATGACCCAGGCAATGCCAAGATGGGCATCACCTATACCGTGCTGTCCAAAGGCAGCAAGTATTATCTCTACGGCATCCAAATGGGTGACCTCATCACGTTCAGCGACTGCACCTTCGGCATCGGCAAGGCTTACTACGGCGACCTGAGCGGCTGTACGGATATCAGCAAGGCGTCTTATTTCGCCTTCAGTTCACTGCGCAACTACATGTATTATGCCGTGGGAGGCACGGTCTACCGCGTAGACTTGTCGGAAAAGCCGCTCACTGCCGAGCGCCAGTTCTCATTGTCGGGCGAGACCATCACCTGCATGAAGTTCAACATCTATCGCAGCACCTCGACGACAGCCGACTACGACCTGGTGGTGGGTTCCTACCGACAGGGCAGCGGCACACTCCGCATCTATGACGGCATGACGAAAGAGGGCGACTTCAGCGGCGTGACGCCCAAGGTGTATACAGGCTTCGCCAAGATTGTAGATGCCACCTATCGTGAACGCACCAACTAAACGACAGTAAAACGAGTATTCACATGAGAAAAAGAATCATCATATCAGCCGTGGCGTTCCTCCTCGTGATGGCGGCACAGGCAGCAGAGAGCATCAAGATAGACTTCAAGGTGAAGAACCCTGTGGCCGCCAACGTGGCGCTGGTCTATCACATGAGCGTAGACGAGCACGAACTGAACACAGCCGGTGAGGCAAGCGTAGAGATCAACGGACTTAACGCGCTCTATGCCCAAGTGTATTACGGCGAGAAATCACGCACGGTCTATCTGCAGCATGGCGACAAAGTGACGGTATCTTTTGACGCCGCCGACTTCGACAACACATTCTCCATCACGGGAGGCAACGAGAAGGCTAACGCCTGTTTAGGAAGAATGCAACTGGTGGCTCTGCCCGACCAGACATACGCCCAGCCATTTGCCGCCTTCAAGAACAGCGTGAACGAGAAAATCAACTCGATGATACGCCTGCTGAAGGTGCGGAAGTTTGACAAGAACGACAAGTTCGAGAAGATGGAGGAGGGGAGAATCACCTACTTCTACGCCAGCGCACTGCTGATGTATCCCGTGAGCCACATGTATATGACGGGCGACACAACGGCAATGGCAGACAAGGACTACTTCAGCGCTGTGAAGAAATATGTGCGCGAGGATGACGACCTGGCTGACCTGGACGAATACCGCAACTTCATGATAGAGGCGGCACACCTGTTCGACGCAGACAACCGCAACGTGCGCCAGCTGTATCCCAAGACGCTTGCCGAGATCAACTACATCGGCAGCAACGTGAAGAGCGAGAAGGTGCGTGAGTCACTCATCCATTTCCTGGCGTTCACCTATGTGGAAGGCAACGGCACGGACAACATCACCGACCTGGAAAATCTGTATTACGCCTACGTGACATCGCCCATGCTGAACCAGCAGTTCAAGCAGGCATGTGCCAAATGGGACAAGGCAGCAGTAGGGCGTCCGTCACCCAATTTCGTGGGCACAGATATCGACGGCAAGCAGTATGGCGTGCGTGACTTCCGCGGCAAGTATGTCTATATCGACATGTGGGCTACCTGGTGCGGTCCGTGCCAGAAGGAGCTTCCCTATCTGAAGCAACTCGAAGAGAAATACCACGGCAAGAACATTGTTTTCCTCGGCCTGTCCATCGACAAGGATGTGGAGAAGTGGCAACAGCGGGTCAAGAGCGGTGCACTTTGCGGCACGCAGCTGCACATCGGTACGGGCACGCAATTCCAAAAGGACTACAAGATAGGAGGCATTCCCCATTTTATCCTGCTCGACCCCAACGGCCGCATTGTCAACCCCAACATGACGCGACCTTCGAGCGAGGACACCGAAAAGATATTGAACAGCCTGAAAGGGCTATGATATATAAGAGAGAGTTTTAACACATTTATTCATCAACAGCAAAAAGATTATGAAAAAGTTGATTTCTATGATGATGATGCTTTGTGCCATCATCACGTTTTCCGCTTGTTCGTCGGATGACGACAACGACGGACAGAACCCTGTGACCAATCTCGTAGTGCCCACAACCGCTGCTGTGGGAAGCGAACAGACCATTCAGGGCAATGGCTTTACTTCAGACATGACCCTGCAGCTCAGCCAGAACGACACCAACTATAACGTGGTATCCAAGGTAAGCAGCAACGGCATCACTTTCACCGTGCCTTATACCTTGCAGCCCGGTGAAGCAAGCGTTATCCTGAAGCAGGGAAGCAACCAGTGGACCATCGGTAAGATGACGCTCACAGATGCCGAGAACCCCATTCTCTCACCCCGTGCTCCCGAGTATATCTGCCGTGGTGACTCTGCCATCATCGAAGGTTCCAACTTCGTGGAAGGCGACCGCGTGGAGCTCGATGGCGTGGACAACACAGACGTGCAGGCTGCCACAGCAGGTAGCGGCAAGATTACCACAGAAGGTTTGAAGTTCAAAGTGCCTGACGTGCCTGAAGGCGACTACAAGGTGTATGTGGTACGTGGCAATACAAGATGGTATCTCTCCACAGCCACAGTCTATAAGGCCCGCCGCATCAAGAGCGTAGTTTATTCAAGTGACTTAGTTACGATGATGTTGGGTGTATCGACCATGACACTGAACTTCAACTATGACGAGGAAGGCAAACTCACTGCCATTACTTCAGAAGAAGGCATTGAATGGAATTTCACCTACACCAAGAAGGATGACGGTTCTTATGAAGTAAGTACGGAAAGCCCAATCTATGACGCACCTATTACCTTCACCATGAAAGACGGCAAGGTTATGACATCAACACCGTTGACGGCTTATGATGAAAGTGAAACATATAATAATTGGACCTATGAAGGCAATAAGTTGAAGACCGTGCTCAATCCGGGTGAATATTTCCAGGGTATGCAGGTTACAACCAACCAATATAACATGGATGGTAATCTCGAGTCACTGAATTTCGGTGGTGATATGGGTTTCTCATTCGGAAGCACCAAGGCAATGCCATACACCATTGATCCTTGCTACTTCATCAATATGTTTTCTTATATGATGATGGGTGAAGACGTGTTTGTAGGTATGTTGCTCAACCAGACCGTGCTCGGTTCCAAGTATTTCCCGACTGTTGCCAAGGTATATTCTTCGGATGAAACAGGAGCAGATGTTTGGACAGACATAAATCTGAACACAACCTTCTCTAACAACGAACTCAACATCAACATCACAGAGACCATGGCTGACGCAGGCCTTTATCCTACAACCATCAAGGTTACCTACGAGGACAAATAAGGTTTCCTAACAGCAATATTTAATCTCTATGCCCCCAAAGCACACAACGAATGCTTTGGGGGCATTTTTCTTTTCCAATGGACTGACTCTTAGGGGGTGTAAACAGAAGTTCTGCGTGGCATTAGCCATCGTGTGGGCGCAGAAAAACAAAAAAGTAAAGAAAAAGTCTCGATTTATTTTGCTGGTTCAAAATATTGTTGTACCTTTGCATCGCATTTGAAAAATGCAGTTCTTTGAAGTATTAGTGAATGCGGCAATAGCTCAGTTGGTAGAGCACAACCTTGCCAAGGTTGGGGTCGCGAGTTCGAGTCTCGTTTGCCGCTCT